>JBCCLY010000326.1:0-5332 GCA_039026655.1 Cyanobacteria bacterium P01_C01_bin.38
ACTGACGGTTTACCAGCTTTAGCATTAGCAGTCGAACCTCCCGAACCCGATGTCATGAAACGTCCGCCTTTTAGCCCCAAAGAAAGTATTTTTGCTCGGGGTTTGGGTTGGTATATGATTCGCATCGGAATAATATTTGCGATTATTACTATTATTCTGATGAACTGGGCTTATTTCTATTCTAATGCGGTTTTCACTCAAGAATTGGTGAAAGAGCGTTGGAAAACAATGGTATTTACTACTTTGTGTATTGCTCAAATGGGACACGCTATAGCAATTCGTTCCAACAACCAATTAACTATACAAATAAATCCCTTTTCAAATCCTTACTTACTAGCGGCTGTTGTTTTAACTACCATTTTGCAATTAATGTTAGTATACGTTCCACCGCTACGAGCTTTCTTCGGTACCAACATTATTAGTTTGCCCGAATTAGGAATTTGTCTGGGCTTTAGTGCTTTAATGTTTGTTTGGGTTGAATTAGAGAAAATATTCTTCCGTATAATTGGCAAGAAAAACGTTTAAGAATAGTTAGGAGTTAGGAGTTATGAGTTAGGAGTTGGGAAGAATATCACAAAATTTTTTGATTTTTTCGTAGTGCGAGCCGGAAAGCTCGCTGTAACATCAAAATATGTTTAAAAAAAAATAGGATGCTCTTAAGTCAGGAGTTATAAGGATTATCAAGAAAGTGAATTGATTATATAGCTATAGACAACACATGAAAGGCTAAAGAATTAAAACTCTTAACTCCTAACTCCCAACTCCTAACTCCTAACTCTCAACTCCTAACTCCTAACTTTTCGTTATGTTCCTCAAAACCCTGAGTCTCCGAAATTTTCGCAATTACCAACAACAATTAGTAGAGTTTTCTGCTCCAAAAACGATTTTGGTTGGTAACAATGCTCAGGGCAAATCTAATTTACTAGAAGCTGTGGAGTTACTTGCAACTTTAAAAAGTCACCGCACTTCCCGCGATAAGGATTTGGTTAAGGATGAGGAATCTTTAGCTCAAGTTAGTGCCAGTTTAAAACGAGAAGTTGGAGTGAGCCAACTTATTTTAACTTTACGTCGCAATGGTCGCCGCACGGTTAATCTTAACAGTGAAAATCTTCGCCGTCAGATGGATTTTCTCGGTGTACTTAATGCGGTGGAATTCTCTTCTTTAGATTTAGATTTAGTCAGAGGTGGTCCCGAAAATCGTCGTAGGTGGCTGGATACTTTATTAATTCAGCTTGAACCTGTATACGCTCATATTTTGCAGCAATATCAAAAGGTTTTGCGACAGCGTAATGCTTTTTTGAAAAATAATTCCGAAAATTTACAGGAAAAATCTGTACAATCCCAATTAGCATTATGGGATACTCAGTTAGTAATTACTGGTACGAGAGTCATTCGCCGACGGGAACGAGCTATAGGGCGACTCGCTCCAATCGCAAAATTATGGCATTCTAATATTAGTGCTTCTACTGAACATCTTCAGATAAATTACGCTCCGAATATTCCTTTATCAGAAACTCATCAAGGAGAGGTGCAGCAAGCTTTTTTAGATAAAATTCAACAACGAGCGGTTGCTGAAATGCATCAAGGTACTACTCTTGTGGGGCCGCATCGAGATGAAATTGAATTGACAATTAATGATACCCCCGCACGTCAGTACGGTTCTCAAGGGCAGCAGCGAACTTTGGTTTTAGCGTTGAAGTTAGCAGAATTACAGCTAATTGAAGAAGTTGTGGGAGAGCCACCTTTGCTTTTATTAGATGATGTTTTAGCTGAATTAGATCCGTCTCGGCAAAATCAATTACTCGATGCTATTCAAGATAGGTTTCAAACTCTTATTACTACAACTCATTTAGGTTCTTTTGATTCTCAATGGTTGAATTCCTCGCAGATTCTTAGCGTTAGTGGAGGAAAATTATCTACTAAAGCTGCTGTTTCTTGATTTTTTGAGAATTCGGTTTTTTATTAGGGAGTAGGGAGTGGGGAGTAGGGAGTAGGAAGAAGAGTGGTAGCCTTTTTCATTAAATCTGATGGTTTGTAGTTGGCGCTGTCTTCGCTTCAGAGCGATAAATCGCCAACTACGAACCATCAAACAATATTCGATTTAGTTTTTTACAAAAATTAAAAATAATTAAAAATAATTAAAAATAATTAATAAGTTTTTTATCTTGTTGCATGATACTCCGCCATATTTTGAAATAATAAACCATAAGAACCATAAGACTCTTAGCTAAAACCTTGGTAGGTTCCGGTTATTTCCGGAATTTATCTAACTAAGATGCAGACTTAGGTTAAACCCTACGTTAATAAAGTCATGATACCTACAAATGAACGCCAGTTTGTAGCTCTATCGTTAGCAATTAAAGTGAAGGTTAAACGTGTTGCTAATCTAACAAGCTTATTTAACATTGTCGAGGTACACATTACCAATTTCGAGATGCACTAATCATGCAAAATTATGTATTTGTAATTGATACAAACAAGCAAGCGTTAAACCCTATAGCACCAAAAAAAGCACGTAAATTACTAGATAAAGGAAAGGCAGCCGTTTATCGAATGTATCCATTTACTGTTATCTTGAAAACTGCTGTAGAGTTAGCAGTATTAACACCTTGTCAAATAAAGATAGACCCTGGTAGTAAAGTTACAGGCTTTGCTTTAGTGAGAGAAGGTGAGGTTCTTTGGGGTATGGAATTAGAGCATAGAGGAGGACTAATAAGGAAGAAATTAGAATCTAGAAGAGCAGTAAGGCAAGGAAGAAGAAATAGAAATACCCGTTATAGAAAACCTATGTTTTTAAACAGAAAGCGTAGTGAAGGATGGCTTCCTCCAAGTTTAGAACATCGCATTCAAACAACCCAAACATGGGTAAAACGGTTAACTAAGTTCGTACCGATATCAGAAATATGGATAGAAAAAGTTAAGTTTGATATGCAAAAAATGCAAAACCCAGAAGTTTCGGGTGTGGAATATCAACAAGGGGAATTACAAGGTTATCAGGTACGAGAATACTTGTTAGAGAAGTGGGATAGAGAATGTACTTACTGTGGCAAAAAAGATGTTCCTTTACAAATAGAACATATTCATGCCTTATCAAAAGGAGGTAGCAACAGAGTAAGCAACTTATGTCTAGCTTGCGAAAAATGTAATCAGAAGAAAGGCAGTAAACCTGTAGAAGAGTTCTTAAAGAAGAAACCAAGCTTGCTGCAAATAATTAAAGCCAAAGCAAAAAAACCTTTAAAGGATGCGGCAGCGGTTAACGCCACAAGGAACAAACTAGTAAAGGTTTTAAGTACTATTAAAACTGTATTTACCGGCACAGGCGCTCAAACCAAGTTTAACCGCATTCGATTAAACTTACCTAAAGAACACTGGATAGATGCGGCTTGCGTCGGGGATGTAGATAAATTAAATTTCAAGACAAAGCAACCTTTACGAGTTACTTGCAAGGGGCAAGGAGGGAGACAGAAAGCAGCATTAAATAAGTATGGCTACCCGATACGACATAACCCTTTAAAGCCCATTAAGGGATGGCTCACAGGCGATATCGCAAGACACGTAAAACTAGGGATTGGTAAAGTTACGCCCAGAAGTAAAGGAAATTTTGGTTTTACCGCTCTAGGAGAAAAAGGCTATAAGTCTTGCAAGCCAACCGATATTAAACCCATTTACCGGAAAGATGGGTACGCCTACCGCTTTTGCTAGAAATTACCATGTTTTTAGCTTCTTATCGTTAGCTGAATACTGTTTGAATTGACTGCTCGAAATTACGACTATAGTTTAATTTCAAAAAATAAGGCGGTTAATTAAGAAATAAGCAAAGCTTGATATTAAGATAAAGATTAATTAGTCGTGAAAAGAGCGTGATATAATTTTAAGACTAATAAAAATACGATAAATTCAGAGACAGTAAAACATCTTTGAAAGCTGGCGGCGTATCTGTTTTATACTTCTGAATAAAATATTTATTATAAGTATTGAGAATGCTAAACATAAAATTCCAGTATTCTTTGTTCGACTATTAATAAATATAAACAGTAGTTAAAACTATATTCTGAAAGATAGAGGAATTAAGAATAATTTGATTTAGATTAAAATAAATTATTCGTTTAGAGCTAATTTACAAGCCTGATAGAAATTTAATTTAATTTTATAAGATTGAGAATAAGATTGAAAAAAAAATCGTAGT
The DNA here is from genome assembly GCA_039026655.1 of Cyanobacteria bacterium P01_C01_bin.38. Classification (GTDB taxonomy): domain Bacteria; phylum Cyanobacteriota; class Cyanobacteriia; order Cyanobacteriales; family Nostocaceae; genus Rivularia. Next base: position 4,187 of record JBCCLY010000326.1, read on the forward strand.
ATTTAATGGACTTTCTTTAATATGAGATATTTGGCGATTGCTAGAAAAATATTTTTAATCGGAAACTTACAGCTAGCGATTGAGAGTCTAATTTTCAAATGGTAAAGATAGCACGTATTCGTAATTAGAATTATTTGAGTGAATAAACTTTACTGGCTGAATGAAATAAAACCATCGCACCTCACTCAAGTTGGGGATAAAGCCGTTTACTTGAGTCAGATAATCCAAGATGGATATCCGGTAATTCCTGGATTTGTAGTTTCAGCAGAAATTTTGCATGAATATTTAGAATATATTGCTGCTTCTCAAACATTAGTTTCAGAATTAGCTGATTCTTGCTTGCATTTAGATGTTGATAATTGGCGACAATTACAGCAAGTAGCTTTACGTTTGCGCCAAGAAATTATGAGTTCGAGTTTGCCGTCGGGTTTGCACGCACTAATTGACGAAGCGTTTCAAAGATGGGAAAGTCCGTATTTGGTTTTTCGTCCAAGTATTGCACTACCTACTGCAAATAGTAAGACACAAAATTTTTCTGGGCTATATGAATCTGTATTTTGTGTTGGTGAGGAGAAAGAAATAGCTACTTCTTTAAAGCGTGTTTGGAGTCAATTATTTAGCGCTAGAAGTTTGCTTTATTGGCAGAAGACTGGAATTGACTTGCGTTCGATTAGTTTAGCAGTTTTAGTCCAACCTATTAACGATGTAATTGCAAGTGGTTCGTTAGAGGTTAATCCTTCTAGATGGGAAATTCAAGCAACTTGGGGATTAGGGGTAGCAATTGACTGGGGTGAAGTACAACCGGATGTTTATTATGTAGAACCAAAAACTGGCATACTATCTGAAAAGCACTTAGGTAATAAAATTCTGGCTTATCGTTGTGATTCGGCGATCGAGGAATCTTTACAACAGCAAACTTCAGTACTTACCTTGGAAAAAACTTGTTTGCAAGTAAGTCTTTTGGAAGAAGAATTACAGCAACAGTACGTATTATCCGATGAAGACTTGCAGCAAATAACTGCAATAGCAAGTCAGCTTTCTCAACTTGGTAAAGACTATTGTGTAAATTGGACTTTAATTAAAGAAGCAAATTCATCAAAGCTGTATCTGACAAAAGTTAATAAACCAGTTAAAACTTTATCTAAT
>JBCCLY010000327.1:0-5324 GCA_039026655.1 Cyanobacteria bacterium P01_C01_bin.38
AACAAACAAAATAATTGAAAAAAACGATATTTCAAACTTTACCAAACAACAGGCTTCAACCAAAACCCGGATGTTGGGTTACGACGCTTCTACACTCTTAGTTAAGAATAAATTTATTCATGCGTCTAACCCAACCTACAATCTGAATTCAGTAATTATAAGTATAAAGAAACAAATTTACTTTATGATATTTTATCAATGCTTTTTTATAAAAATGCTATATATCCTTTTATTATACAGGGTTTCAAAGATTTATTATTTTCAGTGAGATTATAATCTTTATGTAAATTTAGGTATAAACTCTAGCTTTGAAAACGCTTATATACTAATTTAAATACATGAACGGGCAGAAACAGTAGCGTTGTTAATTAGCCTTGTTAGCAGGGAAACATAGATGTAATTTGAATTATCTACCCGTGAATCTATGTATTTATTTATTAGGCTTACTAAAAAATAAAGTCTTAATTTAGCTAAAACTGATATCATAATTTATTTTCTAAGTTTTAGTTAATATCTATTTTTTGCTTAACCATATGAGGGTTTAAGCGATTTTGAGCTTTATTGAAATACAACTCTAATTTTCGCTTGATTTGTTAATTACTAATAGCAATTCTCAGATTGATTTGAACAGTTTTATAAATTTGTTTAAATCGATCGAATTGTTAATGAAATTTGTTTGAGTACAAAATATAAAGGTTTAATTAGGTATGAAATTTTCCAATCTTTTCAGAACCACATTATTAACTGTATCTACTGGTTTAGGAACATTAGCTATCTGTACAAGCGCAAATGCAGCAAGCTTAACTCCTGTTGATATTGAATTATCTTTGCTTGTGGATGTATCGGGAAGTATTAATCCAGATGAATTCGCTCTGCAAAAACAAGGTTATGTAGACGTTTTCTCTGATGATTCTCTTTTTGATAATTTTATTTCTAAAGGTGAAGAGAGTAAAATTGCAGTCAATCTTATTTATTGGTCTAGTACCAGGGAGCAACAAGTAGCTGTAGATTGGACTCTAATTGATAGTGTTCAAGCATCGCAAGATTTTGCTAATAAAATTAATGCAACCGATCGCCCTTTTGGTGGTAGCACTTCTCCAGGCTCTGCAATTAACTTCGCGACACCTTTATTTAGCACTAACGATTTTGATGGAGCACGTCAAGTTATAGATGTATCTGGCGATGGAAGGGGTAGCATTCGTAATACAGCTAATGCACGTGATAATGCTTTGAACGGTGGTATTGATGCAATCAACGGTATTGTTATTGGTGGCAGTCCTTTTGTCAAATCTTTCTATGAAGAAAATATTATAGGAGGTAAAAATGCTAATGGAACAGATGCTTTTGTTCTTGAAGCCAACACATTTGAAGAATTCGGTAACACGATAGACGAGAAAATCAAGGCTGAAATTACTATTAATCCTCCAACAACTTCTATCCCAGAACCTGCTTCGATAATCGGTTTACTTGCTGTTGGTGCATTTGGAGCTACTTCTGTTGCTAAACGCAAATACAAAACTATTCTCTGTTTGAAACAAAAGTAGAGCCTAGTACTCGAACAAACCAACATTGCCGGGTGGAGGCAAGCAGGGGGAGCAGGGGAGGCAGGGGGAGCAGGGGGAGAAAAGAATTTTACCCTTGTACGATACACCCCTCAAAGTTTCCTTGGCGAACCACTAGTTATTCTTATGGAATTACTCTGATACGACTAAGGAAGTGCATTTATCTCTAATTTCTAAATTCAAAAACCGGGTATGTTGGACATATCCGGTTATATTTATAATTCGTTGGTTGGGTTGAGCATAGAGAAACCCGAGATTATCTCCTGATATCTTGCACCATTTGCAATTGGCTTAAAGAAACCCGGTTTCTAGTCGTGAAAGTATGAATATCTCGTTCAGAAATCGAAAAGAAACCGGGTTTCTGACATTGGTGCAAGATTTGAGTCTCGAAAGCCGCCGCAAAATAATTAAAACAAATTCCAGATTTAATATGCAACCAAAAATACGGTTTCATCTCGAATCAATTTTGGGTTACGACGCTTCAACACTTTTGGTTAACTACAAATTTATTTGTGCGTCTAACCCAACCTACACGAATATTTTATAAATTAATTATTGCCAATCTGGCAGTTAATGTAATGTAAATAGTGATAGCATTTGCGATGCTCGTACTTATTATTATCGTCAATCCTAACTAAACTTATAATGTCAAATTTATTTCATGTATATAAAATAATTACGTATAAGAGCATATTATCGGATACAGTACCAGATAAAGGTCTATCCAAAACGATTAAATTAATTAATGAATAAATCCTGACTTAAAAATAAATTTATATTGTTAAAATCAAACAAAAACTTATGACTGATGATTTAAGCACCAAATAATGGTAATAGTTTATTTGAAACGTTAAATTAATTTTTAAAGTCTATTTTTAAAGTCTATTAAACCATAGCATCGCTGCCATCTACCAAGAATCTCGGAAAAATAATCTCTGCGTGAATGGGAAGCAAGTATGAAAAGTGATATAGCAGTAGAGAAATTACGCCGTTATAAGGAGTATGCCGAATCGGTACTTCAAAGTTTGGAGTTGGTTTCGGAAAATCCACCACCCCAAGAGGATTGGGTACCCGCGAGTATCCATGAAAACATTCAGCGTCTGGTAAAATCTGCCCGCTCTACGGTAGAGTTAGCTTCTTCTCCTGTCAAAATTGGCGTGATGGGAGAATTTAGTAGCGGTAAAACTCTGTTAATTGGTAGCTTAATTGGTTTTGCGGATGCTTTACCAGTTAGCGAAACTCCTTCTACGGGGAATGTAACGGCGATTCATTTGGTACAGCAACAGCAGTTACAAACAACGAGAGTTAGTAAATTTAAGGTTGAGTATCTTTCCCATGAAGGGGTAAAGGAATGTTTGGGTTTTATGCTCAAGGTGGTGGAAGGTAGAGCGAAGTTAGCGGAAGTACCCGCAGCACCTTTAGCAACTTTAAAAAGTTTATATCCTACAACTTTTGTTGATACTAATGGAATTTTAACTTGGTGCGAGCAAGCTTGGAATCAAACCCAAAGTTTGGAATTACGAGCGCTTTTAAGGGAGGTGGTGGTATTCGTTCGCACCTATAGCGCCTACGGTAAAGACATCTGCGGTAGAGGTTACGAAATTGACCAATTTACGGCGAATAAGGGTTTGAGATTGGCTGAACCCCCAATGAATATTTTGGAGTTGAAATTTCGGGATTTACCTGCATCTCCGAAGCGTTGGGAAACTTTCGCGCAGCCTTCAGCGAGGGATTTAAATAATAGTTTCTCGTTAATTCGACGGATAGATATTACGGTTGAAGTAGCAAAACAGATATGGGATTTATCGGGATTACAGGGAACAAATGAGTTTGTATTATTGGATTTTCCCGGTTTAGGTGCTGCTGATTCGGGTATTAGAGATACTTTTCTGTCGTTGAGGGAATTGACTGAGGTACAAACGATTTTGTTGTTGCTCAACGGTAGATATCCGGGGGGAGTCACTGCGGCGAAAATTCGCAGTATGTTGGAACGCGATAAGGGACAAGATTTAAGAGATAGAATTATTGTTGGCATGGGAAGGTTTAATCAGCTTCCTTTGACAAGCCGCGATATTTTGACGATGGATGAGGTTTTGGATGAGCCTTTATTATCGGAAGAAGCTGTTTTAGAAAAGTTGAGAATTCTGCATTTAACTCTTGCTAGCGCCAGTAATTTGACGACTGAGAAGAAAAATATTGTTTTACTCTCGCAGCTTTATGGATTGACAAAGCAAGCGGAATATTCTTCGTTGATACAAGTTTGCTCTCCAGAGTTTTTACCGGATTTAGAAAAGCCGAATCAAGCTGATGAAGTGCAGTTGCGGGAAAAATGGCGCAAGTTAGGAGAAATGTTACCACAGTCAAGTACTTTACACAAACAGCTTAGTGATTATGCTGAAGATGGTGGTATAAGTAGATTGCGTTCGTTACTTAAAGATCATGTAGGGCAGCATGGAATGAAGCAGCTTTTGGAAGATACTCAAAGGGCTGCGGAAACGGTAATGAAGGAGCAAAATAATTTAAAATCTGTGTTGGAACAGATTCCCGCTTATATTCCAATGGTGGAGAATCCGGCTTTTTTGGAATTAAGGGAGAAAATTGAAAATTTGGTGACGACATATCGGCAATTTCAGGAAGATTTAGAAAAACAGCCGATGTTAAAAAATCGGACTGGGTTAACTTTGAGCGATGTTGTTAAAGATGAATTAACCAACAAAATCTTTTTTGAGTGGAGCGAGTGGACTTTATTATTTGATAGAACAAAAAACGGGACAATTACGTTTACTAAAAGTGAAAGTATCTTTGAGGAAGATCAAGAAGAAGACGCGATTCCTACTCAAAGCGATGATTTTTATAATTCCTTCGTCAAAACAGTTAACGAAATGCAATCTTTTGCTCACGAAAGAACAGCAGAAACGGTAAAAGATTTATTTAACAAATTATCCGCAGAAGTACAGTTAGAAAGAAACAAAATTAAAGAAATAATTCAGCCGCAAATGGAGCAGCGGATTCAAGAGAAGTTTGGTAAGAGAGAAACTCGTTTATATAGATATCTTTTAAGAGCGATCGATCCGACTAATAAATGGCAAAACTTAATCATTCAACACAGCGGATTAGCTAATAGTGCAGTACCCATAAATGCCGATAGTTTATTTCCTTTAGCAAGAAAAGACGAACTACATCAAAAAGGACAAATATTCGATTGGAGTCCCGATAAACAATTTTCAGTACCACCAAGACCATTTAATCATCAAATTGCCGTCTTGAGATTGCGCGATGAAATTACTGCTAGTGCGGGATTACATTTAATTCAATACGTTAGTGAAATCACTAAGCAAGTTAAAGGTTCTTTTTCAATGGCTTTGAAGGAGATAGTTGATAGTTTACAAGAACTTTTGAAATCTAAACATGAGCCGTTGTTGAGATATATTGCTTCTGCGGAGGAAACAACTTCTGCTTCTACACCGGAATGGTTAGATACTATGAAGCGGATTACTGTTATAAGTTATCCAGAATAAATTAAGGTCAAAGGTTAAAGGTTAAAGGTTAAAGGTGTAATAACAACTATCAACTATCAACTAACAACTAACAACTAACTCATAATTCCTAACTCCTAACTCCTAACTCTTAACTCCTAACTCCTAACTTCTTTAAAATGCCTGTCAAAATAGAACTTTTCAGTCGTTATCAATTACGTACTAAGGAATCCGATCCGCTGCTGTTATTGTTGCCGGTGGTTGAGATCAAACCTGTTGATAGCCC
>JBCCLY010000328.1:0-5314 GCA_039026655.1 Cyanobacteria bacterium P01_C01_bin.38
ATCAGCAGTAAAAGCAATATTATCCCATTTAAATACCGCGATATCCGGTATTATAGAACGCCCTCCGAAAGTACAGCGCAACTCAGGGAATGCATAAGCAATTTTCTTATCTTCAACTTTCAGGTTAATTGCAGTGCAGAGCTTTCCTTGTAAACGGCTGTGTCTTCCTTTTGGCATAGGTTTTTGAATAATTTTACCGTTGATGTATTCGCTTGCTGGTTTAGTTTCTGGAAGTTTGAGAAATTCCTCTAGATTTATTGTTTGGGTGGTTGTGGCAGTCATGATTGATGGTGTGGGAGATGTTGGTAGAATTGTAGGGTGTGTTATGGCGCGAAAAATAATTCAGCTTATAACAAAATAACAGTAAAAAACATCTTAATTTATGTTTATAAATCCAATACATCATTGGAAAATAATGCTAACGATACTTACTGCACAATCTTTAGCTGTTTTAATTTTTGGATGGACTACAAAAATAATTATTAGACGAAAATATAATACTCCCACATCTGATTATCAGTTATTTGATTGTAGTGATTATAGTTTACGCCCTGATTTTGATACCTCTAACTTGCCGAACAATTCTTTAGTACTTGTTAGATTCAATAGCGATAGAACAATTAAACGTGAAGATTTCTATACTAATATAGGAGACTGGATTTATGTTGAGTATGAAAACGGAAAACGGATTCAATATGCGAGTAATCCTTTCTCTCAATTAGTTATGGCTTCATTCTGTTTACCTGCGTTTTTGATGATAATAGCTTTAAATATACTTAATTTAATTAATTGGTTTTTCTACATAGATTCAGCTTCTTTACCTAAATTTTTAAATTTTAATGTAGCTAGACTCTCTCTAGCTATTCCTTGGTGGTGTACGGTAATCCAATTATTTTTTAGTCCCTTATTAAACTATCAAAAAAATTATGATGAGGTTTGAAAGGGATTATTAACTAAACAATCTAACGATAATGTTGGGTTACGACACGATATATAAAGATTATCGTTACAAGCTTAACTTGCTTTATGTCCTTCGGACAAGCTATCTTCCTCCAGGAGACGCTTCGCTAACGCTAACGTGTCTAACCCAACCTACAAAATCATCGATTATAGTCATTCCTGCGGAAAAAACTGGTGGTAGTGCGTTAGCGAAGCGTGCGCGAAGCGCATGCATCTTGCTCGCTAGTATCGAGCGAGCAAGATGCTCGCACTACGGAAATTAATTAAAATTACTATAATTTAAACCCGCGCAGGCGGGTTTTGCCTGTGTAGACGCGGTTTCAACCGCCAGTATCTAAACAATTCGGTGCGTTATCGCGGAGCGTAACGCACCCTACGAAATACAACAAAAAAAAAGACGTTGCACTGCAACGTCTCTACATTATTAATGGGTTTATTCAAAAAATACCGTTGTCTACAGGATTTCTAACCCAATTTACTCATCCAATAGCTAACATCAACTTTTAACTTTCTACCCAATTTCAAAAGTTGACGCAGTTGATTTTTATCGCTATCGTTCAATATTTCAGCGACGGTTTTTGGTAGTATCTCAGCGTGCAAGCAATTGAAGTATAGTTCTTGAGAACAATCTAAGGAAATACCTAAACTCAAATGTTCTTCTACTTCAATTAATCTTTCCAAGCGCTGTATCTGAAACTCGAAACTACCGCTCGCATCATATAACAATTGCCACAACAATCGCAAGCTTAATCGCTCTAATAATTGCTTTCCTTCTGGAAGATTCAAATTGCAGTGCAAATGTTTGGCTTCGTTGGCGATCGCCTCTAATTCTACCAGATGATTCCAGCTTAATTGCGGTTCTTCAATTTCTTGCTCTAAGGCACGCAGTGTCATCATACAGCGATATTCTAAGGCGATTTCTGCTGCTGCCTGTAATTCTTTGGGTGCTTCTAATCCGTCTCGGTGGAATGCCATTAACACTCCGTAGTTATCCCGATAAGTTTGGGTATAAAGTTGGTCAACTCGGGAAAGTGTTTCTTGAGTTAATAATCGCATTAATCTATGGCGTTCTTCGGCAAAGAGATTTTGCAAATTAAAAGATTCTTCGCCGAATAATTGGGTCATTACCAAAATGGTATGAGCGGCGCTGCCTTGCTGTAAAGCATTTAACAGTTTGTCTTTGAGTTTGGTATAGCTCCGTTTTCCTTCAAATGGCTGGATGCAACAGTGGAAATCCCAACCACCCAAGTGTAGTACGGCGAATGCCATTTGCTGACTTTCCCAAGTAACTTGGGACACTAACTTTAAATGACCTACTGCTAGGGTAATCGAACCCAAACGCTGTAATTGATGGTCTAATTCGCTGGCTGTATAGCAATAAATCTGTTTGTGGTGCAGTTGCGAATCTCGATCTTTCTTGTCGCCAAGCCCAGACCATTTTTCTACAGATTTGTGTCCGTTGAATAAGGAAGTAATTGCGTAATGGGCTGCTACCTGTTTGAAACTAATTTGTGATGGTAACACCAATTGGCGATAAACATCAGCACCAGTTCTAAAGATATCAATGTTAGTAGGAGCTTTTTCTAATATTTGTAGAAAACCTTTTTCTAATTGCACCCCTGCTACTTCTGCTGCTAATTCCATTGCGCGGGATGCATAGCGGAGAATTTGAGTTCCTTCTGGACGAGAAATTTCTTCAAAAAACCACCCGCAACTGGTAAACATTAATAATGAATGACGCTGGATTTCTAACAAACGTAAAGCGTCTACCTGTTCGGATGCTTGCAATTTGTGCTTTTGATGTCGATTCAGGAAGCCCGAAATATTGCTAGGGCTGCGATCTAATAGAATGGATACGTATTCGTCTCGTGCTTTCCAAGGATCTGAGAAATATTTACTACCATGTTCTTCATATACTTCTACCAATCGATCCCGAAGCCAGTTGAGAGAATCTCGCAAAGGTCTGCGCCATTTTAAATGCCAGCCGGGGGCACCACCGCAGCCACAATCATCCTGCCATCTATCCACGCCGTGGGCGCAACTCCAAGCGGTAACTGGTTTTAATTCAACTTCCCAAGTGGGAGTATTTAAACTTAGATAGTGAGCAAAATTTGTTACCGTCCAACCTCTGTTAGGAAATTCTTGGGTGAAGGCATAAGCCAAAGTTTTCTCGGTACCCTTTTTATGGTGTCCGAAAGTTTCTCCATCTGTGGCTACCGAAATAACTTGAGACTGACGGCGATCGCCACGCACTGCTGCACCAACACGCCCTGCAAAATGATTGGAGTTGTAAACTACATCGCTGAAGCCCATGTCTCGGGAAATCGGGCCATCATAGAAAAATATGTCTAGATATCGACGTTGAGAATTATTATCTGAACCTTGTAAATAACAGCGATAAGGGCGGGTGGGATCGATTTGATTTCCCCCTACTTCATGCCATTCCGATTCGGTTTCGCTATCTGTGGGGATCGAGCGACAGCGTTCGGCTTGAGAAGGTGCAAGGATAATGAAGCGGATACCTTCGTTTACCAAAGCTTCTACAGTTGCATAGTCTACAGCAGCTTCAGCTAACCACATACCTTCGGGATCGCGTCCGAAACGAGAGCGGAAATCTGCTTTACCCCAACGAATCTGCGAATATTTATCGCGTTCGCTTGCCAACGGCATAATAATGTGATTGTATACTTGCGCGATCGCATTACCGTGACCGTTCAAACGCTCGCAACTTTTCCTATCTGCCTCGATAATTCGCTGATATACGTCAATATCGTAGTTTTGCAACCATGACATCAATGTAGGGCCGATATTAAAGCTCATATACTCAAAATTGTTTTCGATCCCCACCACTTCACCATGCTCGTTTAAGATTCTGGCAAAGGCATTGGGACGATAGCACTCATGGTGAATTCGTTCGTTCCAATCGTGAAATGGTGCAGCACCGGGCTGACGCTCAATAGCGTTTAAATAGGGGTTCTCCCGTGGTGGCTGATAGAAATGACCGTGTACCGTTACATAAACTCCCACAGCCGTTTTTAACGGGTTAAGATTGCGGGGATCGGTACTTGCATTATCAATCAAATTTGCACCAACAGCAGTTGGTAACTCAGCAGCAGAAGTCATGTAGAGTTATTCCTTTTAGAGGTAAACTTGCAATTGCGCCGAACAAAACCTAAATCATTTTCTTGCAGAAAGGTATTTTCAGAAATTGTAGATGAATTACAAAAATAATTGCATTTTGAGCTTGTTTGGGCGCTGTTAAAGAAGGCAGACGCATTAAAGTCTATACTAAATGCCTACCAGGTATTCGATCGAGAAGTTATTTTACAAAATACAAGAAAGAATTGACTGTTTTGATTAGTCTCACGAATGTTACAAGCAAAATCCTTATCGGCGGTCGAATAGGATAATTTTAATTCTCTCTTAATAAGTTAGAGCTAATTCTCAGTATAGAATAGAATTCGGATTTTTTTATTTTTGCTCTTTTGCTTGCTCGCACTACTTAAAACATAATCTAATTTTATATATCCGGAAAAAAAAGCAAAACAGTAAAATCTCGGAACCGCTTTAGCATAACCTTTGAAGTATCTTAGTGTGTGGTCGTCGTAGTCTCGAATATATTTAAGCAATATTAAGAATTAATGTTTGAATAAAAGGATATATTTCAGTTGTCATCGCTCCCGCTCAAACCTGCGGGGGAAGACTGCTGATTATTTAGATGATAATTCTTGTTACGTTCATACTTGCGGCGACTAAACCTCGTCAACTTCAGGTGACAAATGTCTGGAAAAAAAATTGTATTTTTGGTTCTGCTGGCTTTCATCCCCGTTTCTCTAGCAGCTCACTTTCTCGAATGGGGAGACTTGATCGTATTCATTGCTGCTGGAGCGGCAATAATCCCATTAGCAGCTTGGATGGGTACAGCTACAGAAGAAATTGCCGTAGTAGCAGGACCTAATCTTGGAGGGTTGTTAAATGCTACCTTTGGTAACGCTACAGAATTAATTATTGCCATAATCGCGCTTAGGGCTGGTTATGTAAACGTAGTAAAAGCAAGTATTACGGGTTCGATTATTGGTAACTTGCTTTTAGTAATGGGATTCTCTATGTTGTTGGGTGGAATCCGTTACAAAGAGCAAACATTTCAATCTTTAATAGCCCGAATGAATGCAGCAGCCATGAATTTGGCAGTGATTGCAATTTTGGTACCGACAGCAGTTAACTATACTTCCGAAGGAATTAGCGAAACAACATTGCAAAACTTGTCACTTGCTGTGGCAATCGTTTTAATAATTGTTTATCTGTTGACTTTGGTATTCTCAATGAAAACTCACTCATATTTATATGATGTGGG
>JBCCLY010000329.1:0-5309 GCA_039026655.1 Cyanobacteria bacterium P01_C01_bin.38
ATTAGCTCGCAACTGTCCGCAGGCTGCGTCTGCTTCTAAGCCACGGGAGTAACGGACGCTGTGTGCGGTATGATGTTTTTCTAAGGCTTGTACAAAGGCTTGAATACGTTCGTAAGTTGGGCGTTGATAGTCTACTTCGTCAATGGGATTGTAGGGTATTAAATTGACATGACTTTGAAATCCGCGTAACTGTCGCGATAGTTGATGTGCGTGTTCTGGAAGGTCGTTAACACCTGCGAGCAATATATATTCAAAAGATACGCGCCGTCCGGTCATTTCTACGTAGTCGCGACATTCGGCAAACAATTCTTCGATTGGATATTTACGAGCGCTGGGAATAAGTTGTTCTCGCAATTCTTGATTTGGTGCGTGGAGACTAACTGCGAGGGTTACTTGTAAACGATATTTTGCTAAATTACGAATACGTCCGGGAATACCTACTGTAGAAATAGTTAAGTTACGCTGTCCGATTCCTACATCTTTATTTAGGCATTGAATGGCGCTTAAAGTATTATCTACATTTAATAGCGGTTCACCCATACCCATAAATACAATATGGCTAACTCGTTGTCCAAATTCTTCTTGTACCGTCAAAACCTGATCGACAATTTCGCTACGAGTTAGATTGCGCTTGAAACCACCTTTACCAGTAGCGCAGAAATCGCAAGCCATTGGGCAACCAACTTGAGTAGAAACGCAAACCGTTAAACGTTCTAATTCTCCTCGATTTTCTCCTTGTTTGTTGCGATTTTTTCCCCATCTTTTATAAGTAGGCATCCCAACGGTTTCAATAATTTCCCCATCAGCCAATTCCAAAAGATATTTTACGGTGCCATCGGGAGCAGTCGAACGATGTTGTAAAGTTGAACGCCCTATGGGAATTTCCGCTACAGATTGCCGCCACTGCTTAGAAAACACAGTAATATCAGTTAACGAACGAACGCCCCTTTGATATATCCACTGATGTAGCTGTTTTCCTCTGTAGGCTGGCTGTTGCTGCTCTTGTACCCAAGCTGTTAATTCTTCCAAAGATGCTCCTAGTAAAGGAGGAATAGAAATTTTTGGGTATTTGGGAGTGGGAGGTTTGGAAACTACAGAATTAACAGACATAGTGGAGTTGCGATTATTAAGAAGACAGTGAATCTTTATGGTAGATTATTTAACGTTTTTATTGATAAGGGAATATATAGCAATCCTACATGAATCGTGATTCGGGTAGGTGCCAGAAACCCGGTTTTTTGGAAAAACCGGGTTTCTAAAATCTCACAAATGATTTAGGAATATTATAGATAATGGTTTGTGGTAAGAAATGCGCGTTTTAAAAAAAGAGCGATAAGTCGCTTACTACAAGCCGAAATTTAATCAAGATTTACCTAACTGCATAACGGGTAAATTGGCGTTTAAAAGAGGAATGAAAACCGATAACTATATCTGAAGTAGGTACACCCATTTCAACCAATTTTTCGGCAACAGAATCTTCCGTACCGTTATATTGAATCCAGATTTTACCATCTTGAATATCAAAGTGCATTACAGGACCAAATACCCGCTTATCTCCTTGCCAGCCAACATAAGCCAATTGATAATGGTGATTTTCTCGATCAAAAATTAGCTCTGCTTTGACGTTATCATCATTGGAAGCTATTTGAGAGTGTTCCGTTAAAATTTTTTCTACAAATTTCCGATATTTTTCTAACTTATCCATTGCTCAATTTCCTCTATTTTCGGATTGTAAATTATTAGCTTTACTTGATAACGTTTTAAAGCACGTTGGATAAAAGGAAGCTGAAAAAAATCCTGGTAGGTTTCAATAGGAACGGCTAAGTATACAGTTCGTAATGGTTCTTGTTCTTCAAGTGCTTGACAATAGTTAAGATATTGACCCAATGCGGTATGAAATGCGCTAATATCTGAATCGGCAATAAAGCTTTTAATTTCTACAGCAATTTTTTCTGAATCTCTTTCTGCTGCAATAGCGTTTTCTGCTGCTAAATCAATTTGTAATTTTACCGCTTCGCTGATGCGAATTGTTAAGGGGTCATGGGTAATCTTCCATCAATCTTTGATTAAAGCATTTTTAACCTGTTGATGGAAAACGTCTTTAGCCATTATGGATGCCTTTCATCCTAAATATATTTAATATTTTAGTTTGTAGAGACGCGATATATGGAGACGCGATATATCGCGTCTCTACATTAGTGTAAAATTAACCAAACGTACTACCGTTCCATCCCCACATCGCACCTTTGGCATCGGCAAATTCGATATAAATGCGATTTGCAGGTACACCAAGAGCTTGATTAATTTCCGAGCAAAAATCCTGACTCATAGACTTTGTTTGTTCGGGCTTCATTGTACCGATATTTTTAATTTCTATATAACAAACCGGGTCAGTACTACCACCGAAAGTCATGGGAACTTCCCCTTCAAAAGCCGTCATTACATAAGATTCCGGCTTCCCGACGTGCTTTGCTAATTTAGACGACAAAGTTTTGAGCATTCCCTCAACTTCAGCTTTTTCGGGAGTAGATATAGAACTTTGAACTTTAATTAAAGGCATAATCCGATTTTGGATTTTAGATTTTGGATTTTAGATTGGTTATTCTTAACTCCTAACTCCTAACTCCTAACTCCTAACTGCATTTACCCGCCGTAATTCCAGCCAGTTGATTCGAGATTGAGTTGTTTTCCTTCGCGGTGAACACCTGCGGCGATGACTTCGCCAACATAAACGGTATGATCGCCTTTATCAACTTTTCCCACAACTTGACATTCGATATATCCCAAGGAGTCTGTAATAATGGGACATCCAGTTTCTTCACCAAGGGAAAATTCGATATCTTCAAATTTATTACCAACGCGGCGCATGGGTTTAAAGAATTTTTCTGCCATGTCTTTTTGCCCATCTTCTAAAAAGCTAATCGCGAATACCCCACTTTTTTCAATCATCTGATGGGATATAGAATCTCCTTTGACACAATTTACAACCAAAGGCGGCTTAAAAGAAGCCTGCATTAACCAGCTAGCAGTAAAACCGTTAACCTCTTCACCATCCTTAACCCCACAGATATATAAACCGTGAGGAATCTTCCGCAACATCGTTTTTTTAGCTTGTTCGTCTAACATGAGTTTATTTACCATTATTTTTCTCTACCGTTCAGATAGTCTTTAACCCGGTAATTACTGGTAGTACTTAGTAAATACTGTGTTTATGGTGCTATCTTACCTTTCTCCGACTAATTGTCGGAGATTGTTTTTATGTAGATATTAATGCTTCCGTTCGCATCTCTATCTAATTTGTGTCCGCAATTTGGGCAATTGAATTTTTTAGAACCGCCTAAAAAACGATGGATATGTCCACATTTTGAGCAAGTTTTGCTTGTATATTCTTCCCCTACTTCTACTACTTGACTACCCCGTTTAACCGCTTGGTGAATAAGTCTCTGTTTAAAACGGTAATGTGCCCAAGTCAGCATTGAACGCGCTGTTTTACTATTAATTTTGCGTTTAGCTTTGTAGACCATTTCAGATGATTCAAAACTAGGAATGATGACTTGAGAATAATTAGTGGTTAAAAAGCACGCAACTTTTTTATGGCATTCATCGACAAGGTTTTTGATTTTAATTCGTAATTGTTGAGCTAATTTTCTCAGATTAAACCTAGTGCGTTTATTATCCCTGCCTAATCGTAATCGCAGTTCTGATTGAATCCGGTCTAAACGCTTACATAGAGTGACAATACGTGATATCGAACTTTTACCTATCTCAATAATTCTATTACCATCAAAACCAGTTAAAAATGTCCTAACTCCTGGGTCTAGCGCAATAGCTTGTTGATTGTTGTTAGTCAATCTTTTTTCGCTGATTGTGTAAGTAATAAACCATCTACCTCTATCCAAGATTACATTAAAATCACTAGGTATAGTTTCAGGTATTTCTTCGCTAGGATTAACTTTTAAAGTTGATAACTTTACTCCAGCGTCAGTTTTATGGGTTGGATAAGTGATGCTTTTCTTCCAGTTAGGAGACTGTAATTTAAAAGACAAGACTGGGTTGCGACAGCTTCTAAATTTTGGCGTTGATTTGTTATCTTTATCGGTTTTCTTAAATGCTGCATGGGCATCAATTACCGCAGCACCACGCAAATTAAACGGAGTGGAATTAACCCAATCTGGGATATCTGCCATTACCAACTTGCGAAGATCGTAAGCCTTGGGCAACTTTTCGCCTAACTTGTATGTATCGCGTAACAATGCTATTGCACTGTTATAGCAGTACCTAGAAGCCGCCAACCATTTGCGCCATACTGCTTTTAATTCAGTTTCCGGGTAAACTCTTATCTTCTTTGATTTGGGATTTGTACTTTCTGAGTCCGTACAATCTACAAGAGAAGACGTGTACGATTGCCAATATGTCTTCCACCATTTCTCGTTCCGGACTAAGCTCTGTGTTGTTGCAAACCACGAGCTTTGTATCGTGGAAGGTACAAATCCATCTGAGCAGTTCAAATCCAAACCTTGCCAGTCGGTCTTTATGTCCGACCACAAGCTGTTCGACATCTCCTGACATGACTCGTTCCAGAATGGCTTTAAGTTTTTTTCGGTTGTAGTTGAGTCCCGAACCGATTTCTTTGACGACTTCGCTTTCTGGGTAGAGACTTTGTAGGTAGTCCGCTTGTCGGTTAAGGTCGTCTCTTTGTTTGTGGGAACTAACCCTGGCGTAAATGATACTGGCTCGGTTTTCTTTTCCGGTAATAGATTCGATGTCGTATCTACGATGCCCAGAGGGAGTTCTAATTGTACGTATTTTCCCTTGTTCGTCCCAGTTTCGCAATGTTTTCTCGGAGACTCCGAGTATTGTTTGCGCTTCTTTCGGGGTAACATATTTTTTAGACATTCGGGTGTATTAAGCTCACAATTTAATACTACCACATATGTCTGGTAATTTCCGGCTTATTCCGGAAATTACTATTTATTTATATTTATCATTCTATCGTCAACAGTTTATCGAAGAACAGGTAATTGGTAGTTGGTAGTTGGTAGTTGGCAGTTGGGAATAATTAGGAGTTAGGAGTTAAGAATTAGGAGTTAAGAATTAGGAGTTAGGAGTTGGGAGTTAGGAGTTGGGAGTTAGGAGTTAGGAGTTAGGAGTTAGGAGTTAGGAGTTAGGAGTTTTTCCCTCACTCTCTCACTCTCTCCCTCTCTCCCTCCCTCAATCTTTTTTCGCCCGGGGGCGCGCGGGCGGGCGGGGGCGGGGGGCGGGCGGCGGGGGGGGGGGGGGGGGGGGGGGGGGGGGGGGGGTGGGGGGGG
>JBCCLY010000330.1:0-5301 GCA_039026655.1 Cyanobacteria bacterium P01_C01_bin.38
AGTCAAGTATTTTGAGGATTTAACAACTCCCACAACAGAGGAATGGGGAGAATTATGAAGATTGTCCTCGATACTTGCGCTTTAATTTGGTGGAGTTTAGATCCAAATAAACTTACGAGCGCTGCCATAGAAGCTTGCAAGCAGATGGAAAAAGATAAAAATGGTCTTTTTCCGTCTATATCTATTTGGGAAATTGCCATCAAAATTAAAAATAAAAAATTAGATTTAGGAGTCAATATCAATGAATATGTTAGCTCTCTAAAAAAATCCGATGTAATAACTATTGTCCCTATTGATGAAGACACGTGGTTAGAAAGCGTGCAGATCAAATGGGAGCATAGAGATCCTGCCGACAGAGTTGTTGTAGCATTAGCCAGTAGAAATCAAGCTCCGATTATTACGGCAGACACAGAAATAAAGAATTTTTACTCAGAAGTGATTTGGTAAAGAGTTAGGAGTTAGGAGTTAGGAGTTAAGAGTTAGGAGTTATCTCCCCAATTACCAATTACCAACTACCAACTACCAACTACCAACTACCAATCCCCATTTAAGCACTTTGCATTTTCCGCCAAACGGTAAAGGCTAAAAGAAGAATAATTGAGATAGTAGTAGCAATAATCACTTCGGGGGTCATTCTGCGTATACTCATTCCCAACCAGTTGCAAGCTAAAGTTATTGCCCAGAGGATAAGCGCTGCACGTCTTTGAGATAAACCCCAAGCTAGTAAGCGGTGGTGCAAATGGTCTTTTCCTGGGGTGCTGAGAGGATTTTTACCTTTTGCTAATCGCCGTACAAAAACTTGAGTAGTATCCAGTACTGGCAGTAAAAGAAATGCAACCGGGGGCAATATTGATAACACTGTAGTTATTTGTAATTCGCCTAAAATACTGGTTGCTGCTAATACATAACCAAAAAAATATGCCCCGGCATCACCCATAATAATTTTTGATGGATGAAAGTTATGGCGCAAAAAGCCTAGTGCGGAACCACCCAAAGCTGCTAAAACTAAAGTCGCTGCCGCACGGTTGGGAAATTGAGCCGAAACTGCTAGCAAACTCATGGCGGTGATAAAGCTGACTCCTCCGGCTAAACCATCCATACCATCCATTAAATTAATCGCATTGGTGATTCCTACTACCCACAATACTGTTAGCAATGTTGATAGCGTGGAATCTATAGGAGTATTGAAAGTTAAATCAAATCCAATATCGTTAGCAACTAGTAAAAGCGCGGTTAAAATTTGTACCAATAGTCGAAAAGAAGCCGGTAAGCCAAATTGGTCGTCAATAAAACCTACCAATACTAGTATTGAGCCGCCCAGTAATACGGTTAAAACCTGTGCTAAAACATTTTCTAATTCAATCGGTCGTAATAAGCTAGCAAGGGTAACAGCGGCAATTACTCCTGCATAAATTGCTAATCCTCCCGCATTCGGTAAAGGTTCGCTGTTTAAACGCCTTGCATTTGGTTGATCTGCCCAACCGACACGTAAAGCAAATTTACGTATTCGGGGAATTAAACTCCAGCTAACAACCAAAGCTAATAAAAACGTAAACACTACTGCTAACCAGCCAGAACCGCTTGGTTCAGCAATACCGAGAGATTTAAGGGAACTGTATATATTCATCTCCCGATTCCTTGATTACTGCCAGTATCTATGACCATCGCCAACTGTATATTAATCATTTTTGCTTTTAATATCTGTAATATAAACAGCTTGCATTGTTAGCACTCTTGAGCAGTGAGTGCTAAATTGTAAAACAAGAGTGCTTAGTATCTAAAGACATGGCAAAAATCGTTTCCTTTAATGAAGAGTCACGTCGGTCATTGGAGAAGGGAATTAACGCCCTTGCTGATGCCGTCAAGATAACCTTGGGACCAAAAGGTCGTAATGTTCTTTTAGAAAAGAAATTTGGTGCGCCTCAGATTGTAAACGATGGTATCACCGTTGCTAAAGAAATTGAACTATACGATCCTTTGGAGAACACCGGAGCAAGGTTAATCCAGGAAGTAGCTGAGAAAACCAAAGAAATCGCCGGAGATGGTACCACTACCGCTACCGTATTGGCTCAAGCTATTATCCGCGAAGGACTCAAAAACGTTGCTGCTGGCTCCAATCCTATGAGCTTGAAGCGCGGAATTGACAAAACTGTTGAAGCACTGGTGCAGGAAATCGTTAAGATTGCCAAGCCAGTCGAAGGAAGTGCGATCGCGCAAGTCGCCACCGTATCTGCTGGTAATGATGAAGAAGTCGGCAGCATGATTGCTGAAGCGATGGAGAAAGTTACCAAAGACGGTGTAATTACCGTTGAGGAATCAAAATCTCTATCTACCGAGTTAGAAGTTGTAGAAGGGATGCAGATTGACAGGGGATACATTTCTCCCTACTTCATCACCAACAATGACCGGATGACAGTAGAATTTGAAAACGCCCGCATCTTGATTACTGATAAGAAAATCAGCAATATTCAAGATTTGGTGCCAATTTTAGAAAAAGTGGCTCGTAGCGGACAACCTTTATTAGTTATCGCTGAAGACATTGAAGGCGAAGCTCTAGCAACTTTGGTTGTTAACAAAGCCAGAGGTGTTTTAGGGATTGCCGCCATCAAAGCTCCTGGTTTCGGCGAGCGTCGTAAAGCCATGCTGCAAGATATCGCGATTCTTACCGGCGGACAAATGATTTCCGAGGAAATCGGTTTGAGTTTGGATACCGCTACCGAGGATATGTTAGGAACCGCTCGTAAAATCGAGATTGACAAAGAAAATACCACTATAGTTGCTGCTGGCGATTTGAAAGCTGATGTAGAAAAGCGCATCGGTCAAATTCGCAAACAGCTTGCAGAAACCGATTCCGAATACGACAAAGAAAAATTACAAGAGCGTATCGCCAAACTAGCTGGTGGTGTAGCCGTAATTAAAGTTGGAGCCGCAACCGAAACCGAATTACAAGACCGTAAATTACGGATTGAAGATGCATTAAACGCTACCAAAGCAGCAGTAGACGAAGGCATCGTTCCCGGTGGCGGTACTACCTTGGTTTATCTAGCTAAAAAAGTAGCAGAAATCAAGAATAGCCTCAAAGACGAAGAAAAAATTGGTGCCGACATAGTAGCCAGAGCCTTAGAAGCACCATTACGTCAAATCGCTGATAATGCCGGTGTAGAAGGTTCGGTGATTATATCCAAAGTTAGAGACAGCGAATTCAACATTGGTTACAACGCAGCAACCGGAGAATTCGAGGACTTAATTTCCGTCGGAATAATCGATCCAGCAAAAGTAGTGCGCTCCTCCTTACAAAACGCCGGTTCCATCTCCGGAATGGTACTAACTACCGAAGCTTTGGTAGTAGAAAAACCAGATCCCAAAGCCGGTGCTGGTGCCCCCGACATGGGCGGCATGGGCGGCATGGGCGGCATGGGCGGCATGGGCGGCATGGGTATGCCCGGAATGGGTGGCATGGGAATGATGTAAGAAAGTTAGGAGTTAGGAGTTAGGAGTTAAGAGTTAGGAGTTAGGAGTTAGGAGTTAAGAGTTAGGAGTTAATAATTTTGACGATTATCAACTAACAACCAACAACTATCAACTATCAACTATCAACTAACAACTAACAACTAACAACCAACAACTATCACCTATCACCTAAATTGCTAAATTCTCTTTAGCCCATAGGGCGGCTTGGGTTCTATCTCTTAACCCGAGTCGCCCTAAAATTTGGGTAACGTAGTTTTTAACTGTTCCTTCGCTGAGATATAAGGTTTTAGAAATTTCTCGATTGCTTTTTCCTTGGGATATTAAAGTTAATACTTCTAATTCTCTTTCGGTTAATTTTTCTTTTATATCGTTTTCTTTGACTGGAATTGGCGGGCGTAATTGAGCAAATACTTTAGGGGCAATAGTTGGTCCTAATTGAGAATGTCCTTGATGTATGGCGTGAATTGCTGCTGCTAATTGAGGTGCGGGAGTGTTTTTAAGTAAGTAACCCAGTGCCCCAGCCTGTAAAGACTGCCAGATATATTCATCTTCGTCGAAAGTTGTTAAAACAAGAATTTTTATCCAAGGGAAAGACTGATGAATTTCGCGGGTTGCTGCCACTCCATCACAAACAGGCATCCGCACATCCATAAGAATTACATCAGGTTGCAATTCTTGAGTAAGAGAAATCGCTTCATTACCATGATTGGCTTGCCCAACAATTTCAATATCTTCCTCCAACGAAAGCAAAGACGCTAATCCCTGGCGAAATAGTGGTTGATCGTCTGCTAACAATAACCGAATCATCATATTGTTTAATGAAAGGAGATGCTTTATCTCCGTGTCTTATTAGACAAAAATCTAGTTCCCCCCTTGTATAGTTATATTACGGAATTGGGAATGGGGGATTGGGCATGGGGCATTGGTAGTTGGTTCGTAGTTGCGCTTTAGCGCCAAAAATCTGAAGTAATAACTAGTAACTGGTAATTAATAATTCAACTGTATCAGGACTTACGCAACCGCAACCAAAAAGTAGGCATTCCCAACTCTGAGATCCCCCCAACCCCCCTTAAAAAGGGGGGCTTTGCGTAAGCTCTGTGTATTTAAGCAAATACTCTCTTATTTGTTGAGATGCTAAAGTAAAAGCTATTTTTTCTGCATCAGATTTAGCTCCCCAAAATATCGATTGTTTTCCTTTGACTTTTTCTATAGCACGACTAAATTTGATCGGATTAGCCAATTGATAAGCGTAATCTCCTGTAAAACCATCGCAGTCAATAATTTTCACTGCTCCAATAATCGCGCCGCGTTTTATATTGGTTTCATCAATCCCATAAAGAGGGAGTGAGGGAGTGAGGGAGGGAGGGAGAGGTAATTGGATGGGGTTTTAACCCCAACCAATTACTAGCACCGTGCAGACGGTGGGGTTTTATACCCTCCTGCTTCGACGATAATCAGCAAAATAATCATCACTTTGTTTTGATGTAGAAACATGGATTAACACCCACCCTCTATGCTTTGTTGATTGCGTGCGATATTCATATTTTTTGATTCCAAGACATAAGTAGTCGGACAGAATTAATTACATAATTGTCATTGCGAATGGAGCGGAGCGGAATGACGCAATCGCAGGGGTTGGGATTGCTTCGCTTCGCTCGCAATGACTGTAAATATTTTTGTCCAGCTACTTATAGCATAGGCATGAGGTGCATGAATGCTGATAGCTTTTAACTGAGGAGGATAATTGATTTCAACTTTTGGCTTCTGCACGAAAAAATCTCATCTAAATCAATAAATCAATTATTCCCACCTCCACAGTCTAAATAACTC
>JBCCLY010000331.1:0-5293 GCA_039026655.1 Cyanobacteria bacterium P01_C01_bin.38
TGAAGGTTTACCAATTGGGGTACAAGTACATGGTAAGCGGTGGAGTGATGCGCGGTTGTTAGATATTTCTGAATTAATTGTGGAAGTTGTTGGGGGTTTTGAAAAACCGAGTGGGTTTTGAAACGGATGTTGAAGGAAGAAGGAAGAAGTAATAAGTAAGAAGTAACAACCAACAACCAACAAATAACAACTAACAATTAATGAGTAGTTGGTAATAACCACCATTCTTACCATAAGGCTATATCGTAAGTAATTAGCCAGACTTGTATCACTATTTTTCAATGGAATTGGTGCGTTAGACGCATTCAACTTGTATCTAAAACCAGCATATACTCGTGCGTCTAAGACACCCTACAATAAATAAAAGTGATGAAAACTTTTACTGCGATAGTCGAACGAGATTCTGAAACTAATCTTTACGTTGGTTATGTACCTGGGTTCCCCGGAGCGCATTCTCAAGGAGAAACTTTGGACGAGTTACAAGACAATCTCCGTGAAGTAATTGAGATGCTATTGGAAGATGAGAAAGTGGAATACAATACCGAATTTATTGGCACCCAGCAAATTGTTGTTCAATAAGCTATGAGCAATATTCCTGTTTTGAAACCACAAGAAGTTGTACGTATCTTAGAAAACCTTGGTTTTGTAGAAGTCCGTTAAAAAGGTTCCCACAAACAATTCCGTCACCCAGATGGTAGAGGAACAACCGTTCCGTTTCATAAAGGACGCGATATCTCACCAAGGTTGCTACGTCAAATTGCAAGCGATATTAGTTTGACAGTGGAAGAAATGCTCGAATCGCAATGAAGTAACTGACAAATTGCGATTATCGCTCATCATGACACTTAGTAGAAACATTGCTTGTTGCTTTTCCAACAAATTGAATTCAACCAAAACCAACCCCACGATTACCTTTAGACCAGATTAAAACCTCACCATTTTGACCCCCAGCAGCAATTTTATGACCTTGGGGATGCCACGAAACACAAGAAAAACCGTTGTTAGCACCCTGGAGAACTTGCGTTACTTTTTTGGCTTCTTTCCACAAACAAAGCCAACCGTCAGCACCAGCAGAAGCAAGTGTTAAGTTATCGGGTGCAAATTCGATTGCTTCTACAATATCGCTGTGATTGTTTAATACAGTCGCACCCCAACCCGAAGATGCATCATCTTGTTTTTCCAAGATAACTATATCTTCTACGCTAGAAGATGCGAGCAATGACTCTTTTCTAGATGTAGTCACTTTTGACCAAGCTAAATGACGAATTTTACCTTGAAAACCATGCATTAACCAAGGTTCGGCTTGTCGAGCATTAGCAATAAAATCTGTTTCCAATACACAGATAGTTTTATCCATGTTACCCGAAGCAATGTATTTACCATCTTTTGACCAAGCCACAGCAATACTAGCTGATGGTACGCTAAAGAAATACGGGTCTTCATTCCATTCATCAGAGCGCCAAATTTTTACACCTTGATAACCAGCAACTGCGAGAAATTTACCATTATGACTCCAGTCAATACTCAGTACTGAAGAATTATCAAAGTTTAAGGTGACAACAATTTCTTGAATATCCGCATTCCAAACCTGTACGTAACGTCCCAAACTAAAAGCTAGTAAATTTTTGCAGGGACTCCATGCTAATTTATCTACCCAAGCGGTCGCATTTTCTAAAGTCGTAATCAGTTGATAATTAGAAGTATTCCAAATTTTTACTTTACCATCTTGTCCGCCAACTGCTAAAAACTTTCCATCGGTAGAAAAAGCTATTCCATCAATGAAAGTATCAGTAACTTCTTGCAAAGTTATTAATTCATTCTCTGCCAAAACTTTTACTTCACCAGCAGCAGAAATCATTGCTAAAGTGCTACCATCAGACGACCAATTTACAGCAGTTATATAATCGGAAAGTGTATTATTCCAATTTAAATCAAAGTCAGTAGATTTAATAGTTTTCATTTGTACCTTAAACGAAGTAAGAAGTAAGAAGTAAGAAGGAATAAAATGGCGGAGCATTTCCACCAGCAACCGAGGTACAGCTTCACCTCACCCCAATAAAGCTGTACTTTATCTCTCCTCTCCTTAGTAAGGAGAGGGGCTGGGGGTGAGGTTTTGAGGTATACATAAATAGCTATAACTATTAATCTAAATTAAGCCATACAAGCTAGAAAATCTTTTTTCAACTGAGTTTCATCTAAATTGCGACCAATAAAAACTAGTTCATTTTTACGCTGTTCGCCTTCCTTCCACAAACGGTCTGGTTTTTCATCTAATAACATATGTACTCCTTGGAAAACAAACCTTTCATCTTCTCCAGCAATATTTAAAATACCTTTCATCCGGAAAATATCGGGACCTTTGGTTTGTAATAAATTACTCAACCATTCATTTAACTTATCCCCATCTAATTCACCTTTTTCCACCAAACCTATCGAATGAACACTTTTATCATGTTTGGGAGCATTTTCGCTTAAAAAATCTGGGTCAATTTCCAACGCTCTATCTAAATCAAAAGCTTTCACCCCTAAAAGCGCATCCATTTCTAACTCAGAATTGCGAGTACGGTAGATTTTTGTCATTGCATTCATTCCCCGTATTCTCAGTTCTAATTCTTCAAGTTGTTTGGTGGTTACTAAATCAGTTTTATTAAGTAAAATTACATCAGCAAAAGCAATTTGTTCTTGAGCTTCAGGAGCATCCCAATGTTGCCAAATATGCTTGGCATCAACTACCGTAACTACAGCATCTAAATTCAATTTTTCCCGCATATCATCATCGACAAAGAAAGTTTGAATTACAGGTGCAGGGTCTGCTAGTCCAGTAGTTTCAATTACTAAATGGTCAAATTGATTACGGCGTTTCATTAAAGTAGCAATGATGCGAATTAAGTCACCGCGTATATTACAGCAAATGCAGCCATTATTCATTGCAAAAATTTCTTCATCAGCATCGATAACCAATTGATTATCAATTCCGACTTTCCCAAATTCATTGACTATCACCGCGACTTTCTTACCATGTTCGTGGGTGAGAATCCGGTTAAGTAAAGTTGTTTTTCCCGCTCCCAAATAACCAGTGAGAACGGTTACGGGAACTGTATCTAGTGTTTGAGCAGTCATCCTTTTTCTCCGAGACAATGAAAATCATTCTCGTAATATGGTAATGCATTATTTTTGGATAAGAGCTTACTTGAATAATAAAATTTGTAATGCATTACTTGAGATGCAATACTGCTCGGTTAAGAAATTGAACACAATTTTTAGATCCCCCAAACCCCCTTAAAAAGGGGGCTTAGTTCCCTCCTTTTCAAGGAGGGCTAGGGAGCATCTCCCCTTAACTGAGCAGTATTGACTTGAAATGATTCTATTAATCAATTTTTTTATTCCTAATTCACTAACCGAAGCATTTAGTATTTCTCAACAACCGTAAACCACTCAATGTTACCAACACTGTAGAGCCTTCGTGTCCAATTACTCCTAAAGGAAGATTGATACCAGTGGCAAAATTGGCAACTAGTAATAAACCAACACTACACAAAGCAAAGATAATGTTTTGTTTGATAACCCTAATTGCACGACGACCTAGATGAATTGTAGCAACTAATTTTTCTAAACGGTCTGCCATTAATACGATATCTGCTGTTTCTAAGGCTATATCGCTACCTGTAGTTCCCATCGCTATTCCCACGGATGCAGTCGCTAGAGCAGGAGCATCATTTATACCGTCGCCGACCATTGCAACTGTTTGATATTGTCTTTTTAAGCGACGAATTACAGTTACTTTATCTTCCGGGAGTAATTCGGCGTAAACTTCGGAAATACCTAACTGTTGGGCAATGTAGCTCGTGGTTAATTGGCGATCGCCACTGACAACGATAATATTTTGGATACCGAGTTGTTTTAAACGCTGTATAGTTGTTGCAGCTTCAGGACGTATTGTATCCGCAACAGCAATAATTCCTAATATTTTCTCGTTATCAACAACCCAAACGATTGTTTTACCTTGTGTTTCTAATTTTTGGCTCTTTACAACTAAATCTGCGGGTAAATCAGAATCTGATTCAATAAATTTAGCATTACCAACTTTAATATAAGTCTCCTCAATTTGACCGCTAATACCAAAGCCTGTATGAGAAACTACGTTATTAACAGGTGCTAAATTCAAATTTTTATCCTTAGCAGCTTGGACAATTGCTTTACCAATGGGATGCTCTGAATAAACTTCTACCGCAGCAGCAACTGATAGAATTTGGTTCTCATCCCCATCAACTGCGATAATATCGATAACTTGGGGTTCTCCAGTCGTCAGAGTTCCAGTTTTATCAAAGGCAATTGCTTTAACTTTACCTGCCAATTCTAAAACTGCTCCACCTTTAAATAAGATACCCCCTCGCGCTCCATTGGCAATTCCCGATAGTAATGCAGGCATGATAGCAGCCATTAACGCACAAGGAGAAGCCACTACTAAAAAAATCAGAGCTTTGTAAATAGTTGTTTCCCAGTCCCAATTAAAAATAAAAGGTGGTAAAACCGCTAATAAAATACCGCATACTACTATTACTTTGGCGTAATTGCGTTCTAAATTTTCTACAAAGATTTGAGAGGGTGGTGCTTCAGTTTGAGCTTGCTGTACTAAGCGAATTACTCTTTGAATCAAACTACTTTCCGGTGGTTGATGAACTCTGAGTATCAAAGCTCCCGTACCATTGATTGTGCCAGCAAAAACTTCATCATCTACAGTTTTTTCTACAGGTAAAGATTCTCCAGTGATAGAAGCTTCATTAAGATTGCTCGCACCTTGGATAATCAGAGCGTCCGTAGGAATCAACTCTCCCGGTTTAACCAAAATTTCGTCATCTATAGCTAATTTATCAATAGCAACCTGTCTTTCCTCACCATGAGATATTAGCCTCGCAGTATCCGGTGTCAATCCCATCAAACTGCTAATAGCGTTGTTTGTCCTCTGCATCGCGTAACCTTCCAACGCACCACTAATAGCAAAAATCAGAATCAACACCGCACCATCAACAATCAGATGATATTCCTTTCGCCAAAGTCCCAAAAATGCAGCCCCCAAAGCAGCTACTATCATCAATAAATCAACGTCGAATTCTTTTTCCTGAAATAGAGTAGTCAATCCTTCTTTGGCACTTTCGTAACCCCCAATTACATAAGCTGCACACAAAATTAGTAAAGCCAATCCAATCCAACTAAACTGCAAACACAACCAACCGAAGAGTAAAAGTACAGCACACATAATTGCTGCTACAGCATCTGGGTGTTCCGAAATCAA
>JBCCLY010000332.1:0-5283 GCA_039026655.1 Cyanobacteria bacterium P01_C01_bin.38
ATCGAGCAAGATTACCAAGGCACATCGGCTGAGGCTATCCAGCATCATTACGATGATGGCAATAAATTTTACCGACTCTGGCTGGATAATACCATGGCTTATACCTCTGCCATGTGGGAAGAAGGAGAAGGGTATGAAGATTTAGAAACAGCCCAAATCCGAAAGCTGGATTTCCATATCAATCAAGCAAGGGCAAAGGGAGCTAAACGAGTTTTAGATATCGGTTGCGGTTGGGGTCCGCTCTTGAGACGTTTAGTAGAAGTACATGATGTTGAGAAAGCAGTGGGTTTAACCTTGAGCAAGGCTCAAGCCGAGTGGGTTAAATCTTTCAAAAAACCTGGGATTGAGGTTTATTTAGAAAACTGGGCAGATCATTATCCCGAAGAACCCTATGATGCCCTCTTGGGAGTAGGAGTTCTCGAACATGTTGCCAAGCTAGAATTATCTGAAACCGAGAAAGTGGAGGCCTATCGCAATTTCTTCGGGCGCTGCCACAAATGGCTGAAGCCAGGAGGTTGGATGTCCTTGCAAACTGGGGTATATGGGAATATGCTTCGAGAAGACTTCAGTCAGTTTATTGCTACTGATGTATTCCCAGAATCAGATTATCCTAATCTGGTGGATCTTGCTAAAGCTAGCGAGCGACTTTTTGAGATTGTTGCGATTCGTAATGACCGCAAAGACTACGAACTTACCTGCAAAGCTTGGCTCTCAAAGCTAAAGGCAAATCGAACCGCTGCGGTTAATCTTGTCGGTTCCGAAGTAGTCGCTCGCTATGAAAAATATCTCAACTTTTGCATCATTGGTTTTCACATTGGAACTATTAACTTAGTGCGGATTACAATGCGGCGCATTGATAAGCCACGTAGCTAATTAGCTAGAAAGCTAATTCATTAATTCACAATTTTTAAAGAGCGACCCATTTGAGGATAACTGGACGCTAAAACATAGATTTTCCTGTCCAAATGCTTCGCTATCTAATGAAAAAAACCGATTACTTAATTGCTCTTCTAGCGGATTAGCAAGCACACCTAAGACAAAGAACGTGAAAATGGAACCCATTGCAATTATCGGCATTAGCTGTCGTTTTCCTAATGCAAAGACTCCAGAAGCTTTTTGGCAGTTATTGCGTAACGGAGTAGATGCTATCACCGAAATACCACCAGAACGATGGTCTATTGACACCTTTTATAATTCAGAAGCAGCTACACCCCAGAAAATGAATACTCGCTGGAGTGGCTTTTTGGAACAAGTGGATCAGTTTGAACCCAGTTTCTTTGGAGTTGCTCCCCGTGAGGCACAACAAATAGATCCCCAGCAAAGACTGCTGTTAGAAGTAAGCTGGGAAGCTTTAGAAAATGCTGGAATAATCCCAGAATCTTTAGCAGGTAGTCAAACTGGTGTGATAATCGGCATTAGCAGTGTCGATTATCACAGGCTTCTCTATAAGGATTTATCAAATATAGAAGCATACAGTGGTACTGGAACTACTCTTTCAATTGCTGCCAATCGCCTATCCTATCTGCTAAATTTACGAGGACCAAGTATCGCATTAGATACAGCCTGCTCCTCATCCCTGGTGGCAGTCCACTTAGCTACCGAGAGTTTGCAGAGTCGAGAGTCTAATTTATGCTTAGTTGGGGGAGTAAACTTGATTCTTTCTCCAGAAGGAGCTATTACTTTTTCTCAAGCAGGTATGATGGCTGCTGATGGACGCTGCAAGACTTTTGATGCGAGTGCTGATGGTTATGTCCGAGGGGAAGGATGCGGGGTAGTTGTCTTAAAGCGACTTTCAGATGCTCTAGAGGACGGAGACCATATTCAGGCAGTAATCAAAGGTTCAGCAGTTAATCAAGATGGTTTAACCAACGGACTGACGGCACCTAATGGTCCTGCTCAGCAAGCCCTGATTCGTCAAGCTTTAGCCAAAGCTGGGGTTAAACCAGCACAAATTAGCTACGTTGAGGCACATGGAACTGGCACCTCTTTGGGAGACCCGATTGAGGTAAATTCCCTTAAAAATGTATTAATGGAAGCTAGAGAACTAAATCAAGCTTGTTGGATTGGCTCGGTAAAAACTAATATTGGTCATTTGGAAGCAGCAGCAGGAATAGCTGGGTTAATTAAAGTTGTTTTGTCTTTGCAAAATAAAGAAATTCCACCCCATTTACACCTAAAGCAGTTAAATCCCTATATAAAAATCAAAAATACTCCAATTCAAATTCCCACCTCACTTCAGCCTTGGCCAGCAGCGGCAGATAAGAGATTAGCTGGGGTGAGTTCCTTTGGTTTTGGAGGTACTAATGCTCATGTAATTGTAGAATCAGCTCCTGTTCAGAAATCCCAGGTTCAAGCTTCCGAATTGGGCGAGCGTCCCTGGCATATCTTAACTTTATCGGCAAAATGTGAACCAGCACTTCTTGAGCTAGCACAGCGTTATCAAGAATTGTTAGCTAATAATTCTTCACTAGCAATTGCAGATATTTGCTTCAGTGCTAATACAGGGCGTAGTCATTTTCAGCATCGCCTAGCGGTTATCGGCTCTGACAAACAAGAATTAGCCGAGAAATTAGACAAAATCAGTGCCAGAGGAGAAGCGGCTGGCTTATTTTATAGAAAACTTAGCAATAATAAAACACCGAAAATTGCTTTTCTGTTTACCGGGCAAGGTTCTCAGTATATCAATATGGGAAGGCAACTTTATGAAACCCAACCCGTTTTCCGTGAAACCTTGAACCAGTGCTGCGAAATTATAGAAACTTATTTAGACAAACCTTTATTAAAAATACTTTATGGCGATGAAGCTTCGGAGAATGTCCTCGCTCAAACCGCCTATACTCAAGTTGCTTTATTTGCAATAGAATATGCCCTGTATAAATTATGGCAATCCTGGGGAATTAAACCTTCGGTTGTCATGGGTCACAGTGTCGGAGAATATGTGGCAGCGACAGTAGCAGGAGTATTGAGCTTAGAAGAGGGATTAAAATTGATTGCCCATCGGGGACGACTGATGCAACAGTTACCCCCAGGGGGTGAAATGTTATCGGTAATGGCATCGGTGGAGCAAATCAATCAAATCATTGCTCCCTACTCGGAAAAAGTGGCAATCGCAGCGATTAACGGGCCAGAAAGCGTGGTGATTTCAGGGGAAGCAAAAGCCCTTGCCACAGTCAAAGAAATATTAGACTCACTTGAAATTAAGACAAAACAACTGCAAGTATCTCATGGTTTCCATTCACATTTGATGGAACCAATGTTGGCCGAGTTTAAGGCAATAGCCTCAGAAATAACCTACAATCAACCGAGTATTCCACTGATATCAAATATCACAGGAACCAAAGCAGACGAGAGTATTGCCACCCCAGACTATTGGGTAAATCATGTTCGTCAACCAGTGAAATTTGCCCAAAGCATGACGACTTTGCATCAAGAAGGTTATGAAGTATTTTTAGAAATAGGACCGAAACCAATCTTGTTAGGAATGGGAAGGCAGTGTTTACCAGAGGATGTGGGAGTATGGTTGCCTTCTCTGAGACCAAATCAGGATGACTGGCAGCAAATGCTACAGAGCTTAGGAGAATTATATGTCAGAGGAGTGAAGGTCGATTGGTTAGGATTTGACCAAGATTATCACCGTAGTAAAGTTACATTGCCCACCTATCCTTTTCAACGGCAACGTTATTGGCTGGAGACTTCAGACTCGCCAAGCCAAACAGGGGCTGATTCGGATTCAGAACATCAGACTACTGAAATCGTCCATTTACTCAAGGATGGAAATACTCAAGAACTGGCGAAACAAATCGAACAAGCTGGTCAATTTTCCCCAGAGCAAGTGAATTTCCTGCCAGAAATGCTGGAAATAATGGTTCAAAAGCACCAGAAACAACTGGTTAGCGAAACCACCAAAGATTTCTTCTACCAAGTAGAGTGGAAACATGAAGTTGTTAATACTCAAACCCAAAGGGGGATTGAACCTGGTCATTGGTTAATTTTTGCTGACACCACAGGGGTAGGAGAAAAATTAGCTCAACAATTGTCACAGAGGGAATGCGAATGTAGTTTGGTGTATCGCAGTGAAGAATACCAACAACTAAACGAAAGTACTTATCAACTTAATCCCGCAGAACCTCAAGAGTTTGAACAACTAATTGAAGCTATCGAGGCTCAGAGCAAATTACCTCTACGGGGTGTAATTCATTTATGGAGTTTAGATGCTCCCAAGACACAAGATTTAACAATCACCAGCTTAGAGCAAGCACAGCGTTGGGGATGTGGCACGGTGCTTGAGATAGTAAAAGCACTAATTAAAACCAAGAGTGTTGCCAAACTGTGGTTAGTTACTCGTGGTGCAATCGCAGTTAAATCCCCAAGCGAATCAGTATCGGTAGCAGCATCACCCTTGTGGGGAATGGGACGAGTTATCGCTCTGGAACAGCCGCAAATGTGGGGTGGGATGGTAGATTTAGACCCCCACCAAACTTCAGATACCGAAACAGAAAAACTACTGCAATTTCTAATACATGAGAATCAATTAGAAGACCATCTGGCTTTACGGGAAGATAATTCATACGTAGCTCGTTTAATCAAACAATCTCCAACAGTTCCTCAAGGAGTAAAAATTCACTCGGATGCAACTTATCTAATTACAGGAGGATTAGGAGCTTTAGGATTACACACAGCACGGTGGATGCTTGAACAAGGAGCAAGGCATTTAGTACTGTGCGGACGTAAGCAGCCTGACCTTGAAGCTCAACAAACCATTGAAGAATTGCAGAAGCTAGGGGCACAAGTATTAGTCTTATATGGGGATATCTCCGATGAAGTTGACGGGGCTAAAATTATTTCACAAATCGAAGCATGCTTACCACCATTACGAGGTATAATTCATGGTGCTGGAGTATTAGATGATGCCTTGCTCCACTCAATGAATTGGGAACAATTTATAGGAGTGATGGCACCAAAAGTAAAAGGGGCTTGGCATCTACACAATTTAACTCAGAATAAAGCTTTGGACTTTTTCGTTTGTTTTTCCTCTATGGCTTCAGTACTAGGTTCGCCTGGTCAAGGAAATTATGCCGCAGCGAATGCCTTTATGGATGGTTTAGCCCATCATCGACGAAGTATCGGTTTACCAGCTTTGAGTATTAACTGGGGACCTTGGGCAGAAGCAGGAATGGCAGCAAGCTTGGATAATCGTCATCAAGGTCGAATGGTTGCTTCTGGAATCACTCCTCTGAGCTTAAAGCAGGGATTACATATTCTAGGACAACTATTAGAACAGTC
>JBCCLY010000333.1:0-5269 GCA_039026655.1 Cyanobacteria bacterium P01_C01_bin.38
CCTATTCAAAAGACATTAACTGGGTAATTAGGCGCTTGTTAGATATAAGCCAAGATGTCTGTCAATCATATGAAGAAACTTCACCTTATCTTCAGTACAAATTTTTAGAAAAACCAATTAGCGAATTGGAATCACTGTTAAACAGTATTTCTTTAATTAAAAATTCTCAGATAGCTACGAATGTAGGAAGTATTGCCCAGAATTGGAAAACAATTTTAATTACAACGCAAAAGATATTAAGAGAGCGTGCGGTTGAATCAGAGGAAGTCCGACAAGTTTACATTGCTGGAAATGCTTTAGTTCCTGCTACAGCAAAGCAGCGCTTCAAAGGACGGATTGACTTATTCCGCAAAATCCAAACGTCAGCGCTTGAAGTCGATCCTCCTGCATTATTGCTATACGGTGGGCGACGTACCGGAAAAACTTCGGCTTTAAACTACTTACCTTATAGAATAGGCTCAGATTTAATCCCTTTGTTGGTAGATATACAGGGAGCAGCATCGGCAGAAACTTTAATAGGTTTTGCGGAAGATTTTGCACGCCAAATAACTGATAGAGCAAGACGATTACCTCAGCCTTTAGAACTGCCTTCTATAGATAAACAAGAGTTAAAAGAAGACCCATTTATTGCATTACAATCTTGGCTGACAGATATAGAAATTACTTTCCCGCATAAGAAATTTCTCTTATGTTTAGATGAATATGAACGACTGAAAGAAATTATAGAAAATACAGGTAGTCGAGCGCCTTTAAATTTTTTCCGTCACATTCTACAGCATCGCCCTCATTGGGTTTTGTTGTTTAGCGGTTTCCATCATTTAGAAGAACTTCCTGATTACTGGAGCGATTATTTAATTAATACTCATTCTTTTTCAATTACATATTTAAGCACAGCAGAAGCTCGCGAATTGATATTACATCCAGTAGATGATTTTGCAGATGATATTTATGAAGATGCTGCTGTAGAAACAATTATTAATCTAACTAGCTGTCAGCCTTTTTTCGTACAGCTTACGTGTCATGAACTTGTCGAATTAGTTAATAGTGATATTAGGGACAACCAAAGAAACATAGATACGTCAAAAATCTCTCAAGCTGATGTTGAAAAAGTAATTCCTACAGTGCTTATACGAGCAGATCCTTATTTTCGGGAATTACGCAAAAGTTTTAGCGCTGATGAATTGAATTTACTTTATCGTTTAGTTGAAGGGCAGCAACCCCAATTAAAGGATAAAGCTGATAAAAGTATAGTGCGATCGCTAATTCGTAAAGAGATTTTGCAGAGAGAAATCGTTTACGTGAATAATTCGGAAACAGTGCATATTAGTTTTCAAGTACCTTTGATAAAAAAATACATCGAAAAATTGATCGAAGAAGAAATGTAACGGTTAAGTAGGTTGGCGTTGAAAATTGTAACTATGATCAAGCAGGGAGTAGGGAGTAGGGAGTAGGGAGTAGAAAGTTAAAGCAAGGGTTTTAAGCTAATTTACATTTTATGACATAGTTCAGTTTGTTTGTGCTGACTTACTTACTCCTCAGTTGGCATCTTTGACTACCCATCTACGATTTTGAGCATCCCACGATAAGAAAAAACGCACTGTACTGGGAATAATACGACCATTTTTCATCAAATAATTCAAGGAAGCATCAACTGTTGCTGTGTTTGTGTTTGCTTCCAAAATACTTATTTGTTGAATATTTACGTTTTTGACTTTTCCTCTCCACCAGCTTAAATAAGAAAAATAACCATTAGGATGAAGGCGCTTGTTATCTTTGAATTGCTGAGATAGCTGATTCCAAGCAGTTTTATACTGCCTTTGATTTATATTTAAGTAATAATTTTCGACTGTTTGCGCTGGCGATGGTTGCTCAATTGGTTGTTCAATTGGTTGTTCGATTTGTGGCTCAATAAAGTCTCCGGGAGGGGATAAAGGAGTTTGCTGCTGGGTTTGCTGGGGAATTTCTTGTGGAGCGGGTAAGGTTTGAGGGATTTGTGGCTGGATAGGTGTTTGTACTTGTGGAGTTATGTTAGTTGGGGTTGTTGGTGGCAAAGTAAAGGTTGGTTTTATTATTGGTGCTACGCTGGGTGTTGGTGTAGTTTGGGGTTTCTTTAATTTCTCTGGAGTTGGTTTGGGTGTAGTTATTGGTTGCGGTTGTTGTGATTTTTGGGTAATTATTCGAGGTTGCTTGGACTGCTGATTTAAAGCAAAACCAGCGATAATTGATGCACCAATTAAACTACCTGCTACCAAACTACCAAGAAGAATTCCTTTGCCGTTTCCTCGATCGCTATATTGAATTGAAGATGGTGGCGCAATGGCAACTGTATTTAAATGAGTTTGAGGTGGTAAGGTAGCGCCAGGAGCAAGGGTATCTGAATTAGCCGTATGGGAAACCACCGAAACCACGCTTAAAATCCCAGTTTGCAATGCTTGCAGCATAACGCTGGCAGTTTTAAATCTTTCTCTGGCATCAAATCCAATTGCTTTATCTAAAATATTTGCGAAATCATCTTTGACTAATGGTGCATACTGTTGCCACAATACTTTACCAGTAGAAGGATCTGAGGTTAACTCTTGTGGCATTTTACCTGTAAGCAAATAAATTGCAGTTAACCCCAAACTATATATATCGCTAGCAAACATTGGTCGTCCAACAGATTGCTCGGTTGCCATAAATCCTGGCGTACCGATAACTATTGACTTTGTGGCATTACCTGAAGGAGTTATCAAAGTTCCCAAAGTTTCTTTGACTGCGCCAAAGTCTATTAATACAGGTTGCTCGTCAAGATCGATTAAAATATTTTCTGGCTTGATATCTCTATGAACAATGCCTTGAGAATGAATATAGTCTAAAACTGGCAAAATACTAATTAAAATTTGTTTGACAGAATTTTCATCCATCAAACCTTTTTCTTGAACTACTTGCGTAAGAGTTTTACCTTGAATATACTCTTGCACTAAGTAAAATTGCCCATTATCGCTAAAGTAAGCGTATAGTCTCGGTATCTGGGAACTACCATCACCTAGTTCTTCCAAAATCGCTGCTTCGCGTCCAAATCGCTGTTGTACTAACTCATGCACCTGCTGATTATTTTGTATTGGTCGTAATTGCTTGATTACACACAGTCGGCGAGAAGGCATTTGGGTATCCTCTGCCAGGAAAGTTTCTCCAAATCCACCGCTTCCTAAAGTCCGAATAATCTGATAGCGGTTGTTTAGCAGCATTTGTATAAATTAGGGCGCTAGTAAGTCAAAAGGAACACTAGTCATATATTTTACTCATTTTCTTGACTTAGCAACGATTTCAATTAAGATTTTAATCCAATGGGAATCTATCTATAGGATTACTACAGCCGAATTCTAGGGAGTAGGGAGTGGGGAGTGGGGAGTAGGGAACAGGGAACAGGGAACAATAAGAATGTAATGTACTATTACTACTTGCAAAGTAGTGTAATTTAATTTTGTTAGCGGAGCCTGTACGGAGGACATACAAAATGTATACTTAACTGTTTCCTGTTCCCTATTCCCTATTCCCTGTTCCCTGTTCCCCTTTCCCTATTCCCTATTCCCTGTTCCCCTTTCCCTATTCCCTACTCCCTACTCCCTACTCCCTACTCCCCTTTCTTATAAATGGAACATTAGTATAAATTCACTCTTGACTTGACTGTGCTACTGCTAAGATTCTGGTGTGAAAAAGCAGCTATTTAATACAAATAATGACTCAAACAGGTAATGCTACCGTTCTTGATAATCCTTATTTAGAGTTAAATTATCAAGGGCATATTTTGAACCTGCCATTAATAAACAGCGAACATAAATTTGGACGAGATCCTAGTTTTGCCGATTTAGTTGTTCCGCCTCATTGGCAGGTTATAGGACGTTGCCAAGCGATATTATCCAGAGAAGAGGAGAATTACCGTATTTATGACGGTGATGGAAACGAACCTAGTACTAACGGACTTTATCTTAATCGCAGTCGCATTACTTCAGATACTGGTTTTCTACTTACTAACGGAAGCGAAATTCAGATCGGACAAAATCCCGAGAATCAAGTGTTGTTAAAATACAACAATCCTAAGCAACCTATTACAAGTGCGAAAGTTGAACTGCATTCAGTTTCATTGAAAAATGGTTCCGTATCGCTAGGGCGAGATGATAAAGCTACATTAACTTTGGATGCTCCTACAGTATCCCGCCGACACGCCACAATTGATACTGATGCTCGGGGACGCTACATTATCCGAGATTCTAGTACTAACGGCGTGTTTGTTGATGGAGAAAGGATTAGTGGCAGCAAAGTTTTAGCTCAAGGTTCAACAATTCGCATCGGCCCTTATAGTTTACTACTACGCGGTTCAGATTTACAGATACTCGATAAAGGAAATAAAATCCGCTTGGATGCTTGCAATTTGTCGATTGTAACCAATGGTAAGCGACGTTTAGACGATATTTCTTGTGCTATTGAACCTGGGCAACTTGTAGCTTTGGTAGGAGGTAGCGGTGCTGGTAAATCTACTTTAATGCGCTCTTTATTAGGAACTGAAAAGCTGACTGAAGGTGTAGTTTATTTGAATGGGGAAGATTTACGCAACAATTTTAATATTTATCGTACTCAAATCGGTTACGTACCCCAAGATGATATTATTCACCGACAATTAACGGTTTCTCAAGTTCTTACCTACGCTGCGAAACTGCGACTACCATCAGATATTGATATAGACAAGGTGGTAGAAAAAACTTTGTCAGATGTAGAAATGTCCCACCGTCGGGATGCTTTGATAAGCGAATTGAGTGGAGGGCAAAGAAAACGGGTAAGTATTGGGGTAGAGTTACTTGCAGATCCCAAATTATTCTTTTTAGATGAACCCACTTCCGGATTAGATCCAGGTTTAGATAAAAAAATGATGCAGCTATTGCGGAAGTTAGCAAATCAAGGAAGAACTGTAATTTTAGTTACTCATGCTACGGCGAATATCAAATTGTGCGATCGCGTTGTATTTCTCGGACAGGGGGGGCGTTTGTGTTACTTTGGCCCTCCCGGCGAATGCTTGCGATTTTTCGGAGTTACAGAAGATTTTGCTGATATTTATAACCAGTTAGAAAAACCAGAAAATGTTGTTGATATAGCAGAAATATTTCACGGCTCGGAGCATTTTCGCCGCTACGTAACAAATCACCTTAGCCCAGGGAATCAAGCATCAAAACCGAAAAAAGTCGATAAACGTAATTCCAGCGTTACTTTTACAAAACAGCTAAGTATTCTTACA
>JBCCLY010000334.1:0-5258 GCA_039026655.1 Cyanobacteria bacterium P01_C01_bin.38
GCACGTCATGCTTACAACTGGGCAAATGCCATTTTTAAAGATACATTACGATTACGCTCAACTGATAAATCGATAAAATTGCCAAGTTCTATCGACTTACATAAAAGGTTAGTAGCCGAAGTAAAGACGGCAAATCCTTGGTATTACCAAACTAATAAAAACGTTCCACAACAAGCAATAAAAGATTTAACTAAAGCTTGGGATAGATTTTTTAAAAAATTAGCTCAACAGCCAAGATTTAAGAAAAAAGGAAAGCACGATAGTTTTTATCTAGAATCTGGTTCAAAAGCTAAACCGATGATTAAAAGTGATGGTAAACGTATTAAGTTACCATCAATTGGTTGGGTGAGATTAACAGAAGCCTTACCAGTTAAAGCAACACATAATTGTGTGATTTCTCGTACTGCTGATAAATGGTTTATCGCAATTAAATATGAGGTTGAAAAACCGATAGTTGAAGCAGATAGACCGTCTGTTGGTGTCGATATTGGAATTAAAGAACTAGCTGTTTGCTCAAACGGTAAAATTTTTAATAATCCCAAAGCTTATCGTCGTATGAGTCGGCGTTTAAAACGTCTACAGCGTCGTTTAAGTAAGAAAAAACTAGGCTCTAATAATCGTAAAAAAGCAGTTTTATTACTTGCTAAATTGCACGCTCGCATAGCGAATATCCGTAAAGATGCTATTCATAAATTGACTACTTATCTTGCTAAAAACCACAGCATTATTAAGATAGAGGATTTATCAATCAAGGCATTTCTTAAAAACCATAAATTGGCAGGTGCAATTGCTGACTGTGGGATGTATGAATTTAAGCGTCAATTAGAATATAAAACTGAGAAATATGAGAGTCAATTAATATTAGTTGAAAGAATGTTTCCCAGTTCTCAGATATGTTCTAATTGCGGAAATCATCGTCATAAGATGCCATTATTTGAGCGTGTTTATATATGTCCTGAATGTGGTCACATCGAAGACAGAGACTTGAATGCGAGTAAAAAGTGCGATTCGTTTAGTCCAAACCGGGACACCGGGGGAAGACTAGCTTCTGTTGGGTAATCTTTAAGATTGAGTTCGCACTTAAATCCCTAACAGATGACAACTTCATAATCATGTAAGTGAGTGGGTTATAAACCACAAGTCTTACTCTCCAGATGTTGGAGTAAAAACATTACCCCCAGGTTCGAGACTAGCCATCAAACCCTGAAGCGGGGTAAAAAGCAGAAAGGAACTGGTAGCCTTAAAACTGGTTCTCTGTGAGTAAAATTCCTAAGAATAGCGGAAGCAAAGAAGTGTATAAAAACTGTCGTTAAGGCAAACCAGTGGAATAAGGCTTATACACTGGGAGTACCAAAAGGTCACAAGGTTTGATTTATCAAACATAAGGGTAATAGGTGGGTTTCTTTCATCCTATTAACATCACCCAAAAACTCGGCGGAGTGCTTCATTCTAAGGGGATTAAAACAATGATTATAAGGAACGAAGTAACCTCTCCTACGTTCTCATGAAAGGTCGATTTTATGAGTAGTCAGCTAAGACGCAACAAACTACAATCACGTAGACAAGGGAGAGTAAAGATTGGGTCAGAAGCTTAATGTCTTGTTGTAATGACAAGAATACGCCGACGGACTCACGGTAATACGGAATGTAAAGTCGCCAGTAGCAGTATATATGTTATGAACACGGTTAAACCGATGTATAAATGGAAAGATATCCCCTGGCAAAAAGCACAAAGGAATATCTACAAGCTGCAAAAAAGAATTTACAAAGCGTCGCATCGTGGTGATGTCAAATTAGTTCGTAGACTCCAAAAACTTCTAATCAAATCCTGGTATGGAAGATGTCTTGCGGTTCGTCGTGTATCTCAGGATAACCAAGGTAAAAAGACAGCAGGTGTGGACGGTGTTAAATCACTAACCCCAAAACAACGTTTAGACTTGGTAAATAAAATAACACTGAGAACAAAGGTTGCCCCCACTCGGAGAGTATGGATTCCGAAACCGGGAAAGAACGAAAAACGACCTTTAGGAATACCAACAATGAAAGACCGGGGACTCCAAAAGCTTGTCCAACTAGCACTAGAGCCAGAATGGGAAGCCTTCTTTGAACCTAATTCGTTCGGGTTCAGACCAGGACGCTCATGTCATGATGCAATCGCAGAAATATTTTGTTCTATCCGCAATAAACCCAAATATGTGTTTGATGCCGATATCAGCAAATGTTTTGATTGTATAAACCACCAAAAACTTCTAACAAAATTAAATACCTTCCCCACCCTTCGGAGATTAATCCGAGCTTGGTTAAAAGCTGGTGTGATGGACGGACTTGAGTTAAAGCCCACTTCCCAAGGAACACCGCAAGGTGGCTGCGTGTCGCCGTTACTCGCGAATATTGCATTACATGGGATGGAAAATGCAATTAAAGAAATAGCTGATAGCTTTGACATGAAACGAGTTGATGGAACTCAACTCAGTAAAAGGGACAAGCGTAAATCAGTTAATTTTGTTCGATATGCCGACGATTTCTTAATTTTCCACGAAAATATCGACATATTAAACAAATGCATTGAGACAATAACTCAGTGGTTAGATGACATAGGATTAGAGCTAAAGCCGAGTAAAACCCGTATCACTCATACCCTTAATCATTTTAAAAAGGAAAAACCTGGTTTTGATTTTCTTGGCTTCCAAGTAAAACAACATAAAACAGGTAAATATACCTGTGGAAGAGTTAGAGGTAAGAAAGGAGAGAAGGGTAAATTACTCGGATTTAAAACAATAATTACCCCAAGCAAGGAAAAACAGATTCTACACTACAAAAAGATAGTAGAAGTAATTAATAAAAGTAAGGGATTCTCTCAAACATCTCTTATTAATAAACTTAACCCGATTATAAGGGGATGGTGTAATTACTACTCTATGGTCGTAAGCCAAAAAGTGTTTGAAAGATTGACCCACATCATAATCTATAAATTACTTAAATGGGGTATTAAACGTCACCGGAACAAAGGAATGAAGTGGGTTAAAACAAAATATTTCCATAATCTGGATGACAAAACTTGGATATTTGCTGCAAAAACGAAAAATAAGTGGATTAAACTTATTGAACACGAAGATACAGCAATTATTCGACATATTAAAGTAAAAGGAAATGCCAGCCCATATGACGGCAACCTAACTTACTGGAGTACCCGACTGGGAGAACATCCCCAGATGCCAAAGCGAACCGCATCACTGCTCAAAGAGCAAAAAGGGAAATGTAATCTTTGCGGACTATATTTTAGAGATGAAGATGTACTTGAGATAGACCATATCATCCCTAAATCTTCAGGTGGAAAGGATGAATACAAAAATTATCAACTTCTTCATCGACATTGCCATGATAAAAAATCCAGAACGGATGGTAGTTCAATATCATCTGATAGCAAACTCCCAGATAATTATAGATGGGAAGATGATTTTCTGGTAGTTACGTGCTAATAACAATAGCCGTTTTACTGAGGAGCGGTATGACGCAAAAGTGTCACGTACCGTTTTGGAGAGCAGTGGGGAAGGTGACTTCCTCACTGACTTTAATTATAGAACGATGGTTTGAAGGAATTTATATTCCGATTCGTTCGGATCAAACGGTAAGCTCTACCGAGATTGCTTGTGGAGTGGACAAACCCTTTAATCGTCAGATTGAAGCCACATTGAAGCAGGAAGTTAACACCAAAACTAACTATGTCCAGTTATGTCTAGACTTGGGTAGTTTTGGGTAAGTTTAACAGAGCGGTGAGGTAAAATTTGTATTGCACCCAAGTGAAATTCGCGATGACGCATTCCTACGCAGAGCGCAGGAATGAGAAATCAATAAGGGAAAAATTCTATTCTAATCTCTGCTTGATTTCTTCTGCTAATTTATCTAGCGCAACTTCAATTTGTTCTCCCGATTTTAAGTCTTTCAAACTAGACTTTTGTGCAGCGGCTTCGTCAGCACCAATAATTACACAAAATTGAATTCCTTGTTTATCGGCTGCTTGAAACTGTTTGCCCAAACCGCGTTTATCAAAGCTGGTAATTACGTTAAGTCCTGCTTGACGCAGTTGTTGAGATACTTTTAAATAAAGTGGCATCAATTCGGCTTGTAAGTTAACTACCATTACCTGTGCTGGTGTTGCTGATAAACTTTTTAGAATATCGGCTTTTAATAATCTACTCATTAACCGAGTTAAGCCGATAGAAATACCAACACCGGGCATTTTTTCACCTAAAAATGTCCCTACCAATTCTTCGTATCTTCCACCAGAACATATGCTTCCTAATGCTTCATGT
Source organism: Cyanobacteria bacterium P01_C01_bin.38 (assembly GCA_039026655.1). Taxonomy (GTDB): domain Bacteria; phylum Cyanobacteriota; class Cyanobacteriia; order Cyanobacteriales; family Nostocaceae; genus Rivularia. The sequence continues at coordinate 4,314 of JBCCLY010000334.1, forward strand.
CCTAACAAAGTTGTTTCGTAAACTGTGCCGGTATAATAATCTAAACCGCGAGCGATCGCCAAGTCAATACAGTAACGATTTTCGGCTACTCCTAAGTCTCTAACTCCGGAAATAACGGTTTCTAATTCAGTTAAACCATTATTAAATTGTTCGGCATCTGGAATACTTTGGGCAAGATGCTTAAGTTTACTCAAAACTTCATCCACAGAACCTTTTATATTGACAAATTCAATAATTTTATCGGTTTGTTCCGCCGAAATACCTTGTTTTTCTAATTCTTTTTTTACTTTAGCTTCGCCAATTTTCTCTAAATTATCAATTATGCCCACACAGGTTTTAATTTTTTCTTCGGTAACGCCAACTGACTGAAAGAAACCTGTTAAAACCTTTCGGTTATTTATCCGAATTAGGAAATCGCCAATATTTACCGCTTCAAATATTTCTGAGATAATTGCAGGCATTTGAGCATCATAAAGTAAACTCAATTCTCGACGAGCGATAACGTCAATATCGCACTGACGAAACTGACGAAAACGTCCATCTTTTGCTCTTTCTCCGCGAAATACAACATCCATTTGATAGCGAGCAAAAGGAAAAGTTAAATTATTGAGATTTCGCGCAATATAAGCCGCCAAAGGAACAGTTTGATCGAACTTTAAAGCTCTAGCTTCGGAATTATTATCGTCAGATTTGCTTTTACCGGATTCTTCTTTTTCAGCTTGTTTATTCGGCGGTAAAATTGGACTAATACCGTAAATAATATTATCACCTTGATTTCCCTTTGCTTGTAAAACCTCCAAACGCTCCACAGCAGGAGTTTCAATCGGCGTAAATCCGTAACTTTCATACACTTTACGGATAGTATCCATCAAATAAGATTCTAAGCGCTTTTCACCAGGTAAAAATTCCGGAAAACCGCTGGGATTTGAATAGTTGATTTTTTCA
>JBCCLY010000335.1:0-5248 GCA_039026655.1 Cyanobacteria bacterium P01_C01_bin.38
AGCCATTTTCTTTACTAAATTTGCCATTTATATCTTCACCGTTAAGCGAAATAGTTGCAAATTTTGGCTCTCGGCTTGGTTTTTTTAAGGTTGAAACCGGAGATAAATCACCTTTTCTTACAGCAGCTACAAATGACCGTAATTTAGAAACAGGAATTGCAAAATTAATACCGATATTAGTTCTTCCTATTTGTGATGTATTTACGCCGATTACTTGCCCTTTGGTATTAAGAAGTGGTCCCCCTGAGTTACCGGGTTGAATTACTGCATCATGCTGAATTCTGCCGTCTTTTCTATCGATACGATTGATGTTTCCTTGAGTAAACGTGTCGTTTAAGCTCAACGGTGAACCGAGAGCAAAGACGCGATCGCCTACTTCTGCACTTCCCTCAGCGGCTAATGCAAGTGCTGACAAATTCTTTTGTCTGTGGATTTTCAGCACCGCTAAATCCAATCCACCCTTAGCAAAACCCATCACGTCAGCAGGAAGTTGCTTTCCATCTGCAAATACAACTGTTACTACACTCGGACTTCCCTGTACAACATGAGCATTAGTGATAATTAATCCATCTTGACTAACAACAAAACCGCTTCCATGTACTTTGCCGTCTTTAACAGTCACAACCGCTGGGCTAGCCTTTTTATACACACTCCGAGCAATCTGTTCTTCAGCAGTTTGTGCGATAGCAGTATCAAAGTACCCTAATTTATATCTGCTATCAGAGCGATCGGATAGCAATTTTTCGACAGCGTTAATACCTGTAATCCCAATAACCGTACATATTGTCAAGCCTCCAAAGGATATAAATAATCTGACAATCATAATAAATCTAAATCGATCTCATAAACTCTCAAGCAATGCGATTGAAATATGATGTTTAGCTTTTACATCAATACAATAAACACGAATCATCAACTGTTAAGTTTTCTTGTACGAAAGCGTTTTGACAGATTTATATTTTTATATTCGATCCTTCTAAAGTACCTATAGATAGGATTACTGATTGAAGAGAGGTTTTTTACGCATTTTTTTGAATATTTAATTATTTAATTTTTGTAACGAATATTGTTTGTAGCAGCGCGTTGTACTCGCATCTTTAAAGATGGTGCGTTACGGCAATTTCTCAGTTACTAGTACTATCAAATCTTTTCGTAGCCGTAACACACCCTACAAATAACGTGTAATTACAACCCAAAACATGGAGAGACGTAGCAGTGCTACGTCTCTACATTGGCTATGTAATTTCTTGTGGGGTGGGCATCCCTGCCTGCCATTTCATACCATTAAAAGATGAAATATTGGGCATTCCTGCCCGCCATTTCATACCATTAAAAGATGAAATATGCTGTATCAGTGAGATTTCTGCAATTTCTCTTCGCTAACCCAATCCCCATGAAAACCATAAGGCACTCGCTGCGGTATCAATACCCGTGCAACTGGCTCTGATGTCATATCTTGAGCGTCTACAATTACTAATTCAGATTTATCCTCATTAGAGTCATACACGAAAGTCATTACCCAACCTTCATCTTCACCTTTACCGCGAGGTACAAATACAGCTTCGCCACCATAACGCCCTTTGCCAAATTCATGACTTTGAGATTTACCATTATCTAATTCATATTTAATTACACCTTCAAAACTAGGCATCGCACCTTGTCCCATTTTTCCAGCGTAACCGTAGCGGGTTGGTTGCCCTAAAAAGTTATCGTTGACGCGGGGAAATTCTGATGCTGCATCATCTAACCTTTCTTCGCGCACGCTACCGTCTTTCATGTTAAATCGCCAGCGGTGCAGTTTAGGAATATTACTTTCTGCATCGCTTTCAACGTCTTCAGTAGCAAAAATGCTTGCAGAATTTACCCTACAAGCTAAAAGTATTACTTCGTCTCCGTCTTCGTAAGCGTTGAAAGTATGCCATACATAACAAGAGGGAGCTTCAAACCAGCGAATATCGTTATTATCGCCATGACGGGGTACGATACCAACACGACTGGCTCTATCTTTCTCAAACATCATACCGGGTTCGCCTTTTTGCATTCGCATGGGGTTGAATGTCATGGGCAAATCCATGAATATTGTATGGTTGGCGGTGATGGCGAAATCATGCATCATTACTCCCATCGGTAATTCAATGGGTACTGTTTTCAAAAGTTCGCCTTCTGCTGAAACTACGCTGTAATGCAAGAATGGGGGAGCAAATGAATAACCGAAAAACATCATTTCACCCGTTACCGGATCTACTTTGGGATGTGCGGTAAAGGCTGATTGCAATTTACCGTTGTAGTTATATTCGCCAAAAGTATCTAATTCTGGAACTTTAATAGAATGAGGCGCACCTCCTTCCCAAAGCGCTAAAAATTTACCTGCGTGCCAAACAAGCGCGGTATTAGCAACGTTTTTATATGCGCCGTGGGGATTATCCATCTGCGGAGGCTCTAATAAACCACTCCAAACGGCTTTTCCTTCCTGATGTTCTATTTGCCATCCTTTTGTACGCACGTAACGGTTACGATAACTGGCTTTACCGTTAGAAATCCTTACACCGTGCAGCATTCCATCCCCGTCAAACCAATGATATTGTCCTTTGGGCTGCCATTGCGGATTGGGGCCATTTCTCACAAACATCCCGGATAAATCGGGGGGTAATTCTCCAATTATTTTTAAGTTATCGGTGGTGATTTCTTCACGCACTGGGGCATAATTACCATCGAGGAAGGGATTTACTGCTGTTGTTACCATTATTAAAGGTTAAAGGTTAAAGGTTAAAGTAATACGGTTAATCTATTTTTAGTTTTAAATTTTAAAGTAATATTTTGGATTTTGGATTTATCTCAGGGTTGAATTATGAGTTTTAAGAATTTGAACTGTGGCGTTGAGAAACCCGGTTTTTTGTAAAAAACCGGGTTTCTTAATGTTTATGCATAATTTTAAAGTGCTATGGTACCTCCATTAATAAGGTGGTTGTAGAGCTTTGTTGAGGTACTTTTACTCTGTTTGCTTCAAAGGGATTGCAGCAACCGCTTGGGTGTTTGATTTGCTTTTAACTGCAAAAACGGAAGAAATTAATTTGGGAAACACAATGCAAATAACAGTACTCACAAGGGTTAGTAAAACACCATCTGATAAACCCATCTTGGACTCTCCATTTTCGGAAAAATGTTTATATTTTATTGTCATACAAAATCTTAAAAATTAAATCAGTAGAAGGTTTGAAATTTCTTCTAATTTATATAATTTGAAGTTGATACTTATATCAAATTTGACATTTAACCCTTAATCCGCTGGGATTTATAAATAATTTAGAAATTACGTAAAAGTCATGAAATCATGTTATGACAATTTATATTTGCGGTCATTCCTATAATTTTTTTTATTATCCCTTGCTTACTCCATATATTTGAAAAAAGCAAGTTTGTACGATTCGCAGTACTGAATCTCTTACACTAACAAACCGATTTAATTGATGTAAATTTATTAACTATTCTTTTTCGAGATAAAAATAACCATTTGTTGATTAATTAATATTACTTAAGATGGAAGCATCTGTATCTGTGATGGTTGTCTATTTTTACTAAATAGAGGAATATACTTTCATATACAAATTATTGACTATAAAGCGTGCATATGATGTCTGAAACTAAAACAACAAATAATCAATTTCCTCAGCTGACTCAAAAAGACGGTTCAAATTTAAAAGGCGTGGTGGATTATTCAAACGTGGAATCGCTACCGGAAGTTTGGGCGATCGCCGCGAGTCAATTTGGCGATATAACTGCTCTGCACAATCCCCATGCTAAACCGAAGCAGGAAATATATACTTATAGAGAGCTTTTTAATCAAATTCAGCAGTTTGCTGCTGGTTTGCAGTCTTTGGGAGTCAAGCCACAAGCACGGATTTCGCTGATTGCTGATAATAGTCCTCGGTGGTTTATAGCAGATCAAGGTATTATGACTGCTGGGGCTATAGATGCTGTACGCAGCTCTCAAGCGGATGTTGATGAGTTAGCGTATATTTTAGCTAATAGCGATAGTACGGTGTTGGTAGCGCAAGATTTAGCTACTTTTGAGAAATTGCGTCCTCGTTTGGATGATTTACCAATTCAATTAGCAATTTTATTAACTAATGAATCAGTACCGAGCGATGAAGCTATTAAGGTATTGAATTTCAAGCAGTTAATGGAAGTTGGTGCAAAGCATAATTTAGAAACAGTCAAAGCAAAGCGCGATAGTTTAGCTACTTTACTTTATACTTCCGGTACTTCGGGAAAGCCCAAGGGAGTAATGCTTTCCCATGCAAATTTGCTGCATCAGGTAAATAATTTACGGGCAATAGTCCAACCAGAGCCAGGAGATGTTGTTTTAAGTATTCTTCCTACCTGGCACGTACTAGAGCGCAGTGGCGAGTATTTTTTGCTAAGTCAAGGCTGTACCCAAGTTTATACGAATTTACGCTCGATCAAAAATGATTTGAAAAATTTCAAACCTCACTACATGATAGCGGTACCGCGTATCCTGGAATCAGTTTACGAAGGAGTACAAAAGCAGTTTCGCGAGCAACCTGCATCCAAACAAAATTTAATTAATCGATTTTTGGGTATTAGTGGTAAGTATATCCAAGCGCGACGGATTGCTCAAAATTTAGATTTGCAAAATATTAATCCTTCAACGGGAGAACGAATCACGGCTAGTATTCAAGAAAAAGCCCTTTCACCACTACACGCTGTGGCTGGAAAAATAGTTTATGGCAAGGTGAGGGAAGCCACCGGAGGAAGAATTAAACAGTTTATTTGTGGTGGTGGTGCTTTAGCGAAACATATAGATGATTTCTACGAGATTATTGGTATCGATATTTTGGTTGGCTACGGATTAACGGAAACTTCCCCGGTTACTCATGCGCGTCGCCCTTGGAGTAATTTACGGGGTTCTTCGGGATTAGGGATACCCGGTACTCAAGTCAAAATTGTCGATTTGGAAACTCGTAAAGAATTACCAACTGAGGAAAAGGGTTTAGTATTGCTCAAAGGACCACAAGTCATGCAAGGCTATTATAAAAACCCCGAAGCCACCAAAAAAGCCATTGATACAGAAGGTTGGTTTGATAGCGGCGATTTGGGTTGGGTAACTCCCCGCTCCGATATTGTTTTAACCGGACGAGCAAAAGACACTATCGTATTAACCAACGGGGAAAACATTGAGCCGCTTCCCATCGAAGATGCTTGCTTAAGATCCCCATATATCGATCAA
>JBCCLY010000336.1:0-5243 GCA_039026655.1 Cyanobacteria bacterium P01_C01_bin.38
GAGGCGGAGGTGGATTAAATCTATTTATCTACCACCCTGTTCTGTAGTTTTTGCGGTTAACCGCAAAAACTCGGAACCCCTGTCAAAAGTAGGTTTCAGCCACAGAAAAATGCATCTCTATATTTTTTAATAACCAGCCTCTAAAGTAATGCATCTTCCATCAATCGGGTGTTCTTCAACATTGTCAATTAAGGTAAAAATGGGAAAAAACGTTACTTCTTGATGTAAAACGTATATACAACAATGCTCTTAATATCCGCCTTTCCTACACCGTTCCTTGTGAGGCACGAAAAAGTAAGCGTGCAAATATTTTATAGATAGAAATGTAGTATACGTTTCGGCACGCCTGCTACTCTTCAAGCTACTACGTTTATTAAATAGTCGTTTACTAAAAGTTTTTATATAAAATGTCTAAACAATAATTTTTAGGACACTAACTATTTGACTGAAAAATCTGAAAACCAAAACCGAGCAAAAAACGAGGTACAATACTACAAGTGTCCAAACCTTCATTTAGTAACTACTTCACCCCCCTATCTGACAAAAACTAGCAGTTACGATGCGCGGTAACGGTTAGGTAGATAAATCTTGTATTTGCTGTGTACGCTCTATTAAGTGGATTAAATATTACAGGTTGTGCCAGATGCTTTTCTTACTATTACCTTACTTTTTGCCGTAATACAATATTACATTAATAAAGTGGCACATAGCTGTGTTTAATACGAGAGTTTTGTGGTAGCTATTTTAATTGTCCATGTCTGCAATGACAGGGATACTTGCAAAGCATATGTGCGTTGACTACTCAAGGTTAAGGAATTATTAACTTTGCGTCTTCAAGCCTCCGAAGTTAAATTCCCGGCAAAGTTATGCTTCGATATCTTTGAGTAAAATGGTAGTAAAGAAGATGAAGTTAAGTTCTGAACAATACCAGCAAATCTTAAATATTTGTATGTAAGCTATTCATATACAATTCGTTAGCATACTTTTTATATACCTCAACTACCCAAAAATAATAAGCCTATCTCTATTCGTGCTTATATAATCAGCACACTAAATATTGATATATAAAATTAAACCTAACTTGTACTGAGCAATTTTAACCCTAGTGTCTAGTGTGAGACATTGTAACACAAGTTATAGTGGCTGAAAGTACGGTAATTACACCAACTCAATCAGGTAAAAAAAAAACTTTAATGTTATCCTCAAAAATATTGTTTATTCTGCTAATAATTACTTGGCGTAAGCCGATATTTGCCAGTTTTTATACTCATCTTTTCCACCAGGCGATTTTCTGTTTAATTTGTTGTAGTACGGGGTCTTGTTTTCTTCTATTTATATAATTTATGAGTCTTACGTCTATGATTTCGGGAATGACTACACCTAGTACAGTTACTTTAATCACGTTAGATAATAGTCGTACAAAAATTATTGATCTACTTGAAGCTGCTTCTATTCCGTATCGTGAAGATTCTTCCTCAAATATATCGGGAACTACGGTCACCCAAGTAATAATTCCTATCGCAGCTATAGCGGTTCCAGTTTTAGTTCAGATTGTTCTTGCGTTACGAGATTCTTCATCTCGAACAATTGTCAAGGTTAATAACCTTACAATCAATATTCTTGGCGATGATGATGTTGAACAAACTTTGAGGAATGCACTTGAGGCTGTAAAGTCTCGTCATAATACAACAACTAGTAGGCAAACAGTACAGCCGCCTCTTAGACCCTCTCAGAACAATCCTAATAAAAACAAGAGAAATTGAATAAACTTAGGGGTTAAGAGTGATTGAAGTTTTCTCAGATAAATCATTGACACAAGAATATAATGATCTTGCAGAATACTGTAATCAGTTTTTGAAGGATATCAGCACATATGAAGATTTTTGTTTTCTAAATCATATAGATTTAACCGTAACGCTTCGACGTGAAAAAGCGGGGAATGCAATCCGTAAAAATGTTCTTGGGCACGAAACTATATTAATCAACCAGCAGTTTCTAATGCACGTCCAACTTATTTTTCGGCGCATCTTAATGAGCGAATTTGCAACTTTAGATCAACGGTGTGATGGTATATTACAAGCACTACAACAAATTTCTACTATTCAATTAAATTATTGGAGCAGTTTCCTTCCAGGTATTAGATTAGAGAATTATTCATTTAACGCACGTCAAAGAGAGAGTCTTAGGAGTAATTTTACACCTAAATCAGACCTGCTCAATACAATTAACAAATATGTGTTGATGAACTCTAAAAAATTTGATGAGTGGTGGAACTTATTTGCTATTTTTCTTATTTTACATGAGGTAGGACATATACTCTGGAACAAAGGAATTAAAAATCACAAGTTCTGGAATATTTCTCAAGATATAATACAAAATAAACGAGATTACGAGCTTTCAAATCCTTATAGAACTCCCGCTGTCGCTAAGATTATAGGCGATCCGATAAGTAACGATGATATAAATAATGGCATCCTTGAAGAAGTATTTTGTGATTCTATAGCTTCTGGCGCATGTTCGCTGCGCCTAAATAAATTGCTTAACGTTGAGGAGATGCGGTGTGCGCTTCTCATGTATGGTGATATCTTCAGATTCCTGTCAGCAATCGACGAGGTAGCTCAACAAGATTACTTCAACATAGACTCAGCTGCGAGTAATTCATTTGGTTTATCTCGTCAAAGATGCGAACTATTTAGAGATTTGCTTGACTATCTTATTAGTGAAAAAGGCATCTGGCCAAAATATACGCAATATTCGGGCGGGGCGAGAACTCATGTCTATACCTCGGATAACTATTTCAGAAGATTTTGGGCTACCACTCCCTTTTCATTTCTTCCCTTTAGTTGGAGAAGAGTAAACAAGACCATCACCCTGACTGACAAGGAGGTGAACCAAGTAGCAACAGAACTTGGTATATCTAGCTTGCTTATAGAAAATTTCATTTATGCGGATAACTTCTTGTCAAAATGTCAGGCAGACAGATCTGTTTTTACACGAGAGCTTTCAATGAGATACAGGGAATGGCTTATCCTTAAACAGCTAATATCTGATGGCAGGGCACATGAGTACTCACACACTCTAAGCCTTCAACTAAGAGAAACCACTGAGGAAGTGTTGGATCTTAGAACTCGTTCAGAAGTGTTGGATCTTATCCACAAAGGGATGTTCAGTGCAGCAGAATCATACTGGGAGGAAGCGAAAAAATCTAAGTTTCATGAAATTAACAAAGCTAAAGTATTTGACCAATTTGATGAATTTAACAGAGTTGAATTATTCGGTCAAACCAGGCTGAAGTTTAAGAACCGTGAGTACGCTTTTTACCTAGAGACTTCTGGGAAAATTGCACAGATGCATGGCGCTTATGCCAGTTCAGCTATTTTTGCTCAGAAAACTTACGAATTTGTTGAAAACGATACGTTACTCTCTCGGTATAAGGATAGATATTTGTACGATATAGCTTATGCAAAATGGCGAAAAGGATTACGAGATGATGACGATTCTGAAATCCAAGAGTCGATTCAAATAAGTAAACAAGCTGAGCAAAGTGCAGCAGAATTAGGACATTTTTTCTTATCTTTTAGTATCAAATACTTAATTGTAGAGAACTGTAAATGGCTTGCCATGAAAAAGCACTCAGAAGAAGATATTGAAATGGCAATCATGCTGTTGAAGGAAATCGAAACGGCTCTTGAAGAGGGAAAAATAGGTAATATGTTTGATATAGGTTTCATCCGTAACTCTATCAGCGAACTTCAATCTATTAGCCCCAATGATTGTAAAGATTAGAGATTTTAATTTGATAAAAGTCCCTTGACAAAGGGCAAAGGAATTTTTTATAGGCATGATTTTAGATGGTAGGGATTGCGATAGCAGAGAATATAGCTTACGCACTCCCCGAACTTTTATTGATTGAGAAGCGGATTTGAGAACAACTGCTATCTAGTGACAGTTTCGAGATAGTTGGAATAAGGTGTAAATACAATGTTGAAAAAATATAATTCAACCTATAACTTTTCAAGAAGTAGATAATATTAAGTGAGATTGAAGCCTGAAAGCTTTGACAGAGGGAATAATTGGAAGTATGAGTTATTCCACTATGCTTAGTAGGGGTAAAAGTGGCGAAGCTGACACGAGCCGCCACGCGATGGTTGAAGCCCTTATCCCAAGGTAGTTTCAGGATTTTTTTCAACTTTTATCTGAAAAATGGGATTTTGACCAACTGAATACATATATCAAGCTGTACCATTTGAACTATCCCAAAATGAAGGAGCCTGAAACCCTTGTGACTACGTTGTCAAATTCTGTACCAAAAACGCGATTAAGTTTAATTGGTACTACAAAAATAAGGTTTTTTCGGCGATTTTTGGGTTAAAGAGCAATTTTATTTTTGTAACCCTTACACAGTAGTGCTTTCAAGCAAAGCGTGGCGGCTCGTGACACGCTGGCTACTTTCCCCCCTATTGAGAAACGCGATGAAGTTGTAACAACAATATTTAAATTTTTGTTTGAGCAAGATGCATAGCTTATTTTTCACGGGATGTTGCTTTTTTTGTTTACCCAAAAAGAATAGTGTTTTCAGATAAACAACGCTACTCTTCAATCAATTTTTCAATTTGAGCTAGCAGTTTTTCTAAAGCCTTCTGCTTTTTAGGATTGTCCCAGACTTTAGATTTTTGTAATCGTGGTAGTGCAATTTTGTAGCGCTCTTTGAGCGGGTTTACTGTTGTTGTTACTTTATTGGCTGCTTTAACACGCTCGTTAATTTGAGTAAGAGATAAGTTTTCTGCAATTGCTACTTCTATCAAATCTTGCCGCTTTTTTTCATCCTTAACCTTGGCGATCGCTCGCGCTTTTGTGTACTCCAATTTCCCTTGCCGTAATACTTCTAGCACCGAAGGGGGTAGCTTGAGCAAAGGTAGGCGATTTTTGACAAACGAATCCCAACCCATCTTTCCTAACGATACAAATAGTTCCTCAATTACCTTAGTTTCGGTTTGAGACATAACGTTATGTCTCACCTCGTTTTCTTCATCTTTATGACGGTCGCAAACGTTTCGCATCTTTGTAAGATAGCTGATTACTTCGTCTTGAGAAGTATCAAGCTGCATTGCTAACAGTTCCAAAATTCCCTCGGTTTCTTCCAGTGGGTTGAGGTCTTCTCGTTGCAGGTTTTCTACTAAGCGTACTTTATGGGTAATGGCATCGTCCATGTCGCGGACGATTACGGGTACTTCGGTTAGTCC
>JBCCLY010000337.1:0-5236 GCA_039026655.1 Cyanobacteria bacterium P01_C01_bin.38
AAAAGATTTTTTTGGCAATTCTGCCCAGCGCGTATCTTTATCAATGCCAGCTCTGGATATTAAATATTGCCACAAACGATGCGGTAATTTTATGCCTCGATGTAAGGCGATCGCCCTTTTTCCATATTCAATTCTTACCTGCTGTAATTCTTTTCGTACTTCGTCTTGATTGGAATCTGGCAGCCAATTAATAGTTACAGTTCCTTTGTAGCGGGATTCATGGAATATTCTCGCACCCCAAGCCGAAAGTTTTAATACGGCAGGGCCACTTAAACCCCAATGAGTAATTAGTAACGGGCCAGTTTGTTCGAGTTGGGGTTTTCCCGGAACCGATAAGCGCATCTGTACGGGGTTAACGCTCACACCGGCTAATTCTCGTAATTCTTTATCTAAAATATTGAAGGTAAATAAAGAAGGAACCGTTGGTTCGATTTGATGACCAAATTTTTTCGCAATTTTATAACCTACGAGATTACTACCAGTTGCCAGCAATAATTTATCGCATTGCAACATTTCCCCGGATTTAAGTAAAATCTCAAATCTAGATTTATCTTCTTTATCTTCTGAATTCTCAACTAAATCTTGATAATTTACAGAAACTACAGGTGAACTCGTGCGGATTTGTACCTTGTAAGCCAAAGCAGTTTCGAGCAAACAATCGACAATTGTCTGCGAATTATCTGTAACGGGAAACATCCTTCCATCAGCTTCTGTTTTTAGCTGTACTCCAGCGCTAGCAAACCATTTGACAGTATCTTGAGCTTGAAAACGAGAAAAAGCACCCAGTAAAGCTTTTGAACCCCTCGGATAATTTTGGATAAAACCCTTCGTGTCAAAAAGCGCGTGAGTGACATTACAACGTCCCCCACCAGAAATACGAACTTTAGCTAGTAGCTGACGACTAGCTTCAAGTAAGACAACAGAGGCATTTTGGTTAGTTTTAGCAGCCGTACAAGCCGCAAAAAAACCCGCAGCCCCACCACCAACAATTACAATTCTTAATGGTCGCAAATTCCGAACTATTTATATACGAACTATATATAGCATTCCTAAATCCCGAGGTGAGATTTTAGAAACCCGGTTTTTTGGAAAAACCGGGTTTCTGGCACCTTGCTTTCTCACGACTCATGTAGGATTGCTATAGAATTATTGTAAAAGGAAAATTGTTAATTCTAAGTAGTGGATGATTAGGAGTTAAGAATTAGGATTTAGGAATTTATAATTGGTAGCTGTTCCCTATTCCCTGTTCCCTGTTCCCTGTTCCCTACCTAGACAAAATATGAAATTAATTTTCTACAGATACATATCTTAGACAGTTATCTAAAAACGCAACCAAGTTTTTTGAACGTAACTAAGAATTCCCAAAGCTATAGCGGCTAAAAATAATATTAAAATAATACCTCCAGGAAGAAAGGTAAGAATACCTAACCCTCTGAGAACCCATACAGCTATAGCAATACCGAGAAACATCCCAAAACCTTGGGTTAATTTTTGATTCAGCTTTGAAGATTGACTCATCTAATATCTCTCTTAAATCAGCAGTATTGTGACATTCTAACGGCTTGAAGTTTAAAGGTTAAAGGTCAAAGGTTAAAGGTTAAAGGTTAGATAATTATTGATTTTTAACTTCTAATTTCTAACTCCTAACTCCTAACTCCCAACTCCTAACTTTCTTTCCTTTATCCTTTAACATTAATACTTCATAATATTAGTGATAATCGTGACATATTTTTGGGTAAATTTTGGGAATAATAGATTATAGATACAACTAGTTCCGGAATGCTTTCGTATTTGAGTGGAATTAGAATTATTTAATAAGACAAAGCGGAATTATAAATTCTGTGTTGTTTTAAAGTGTAGTGTGGAAAATTTAGGAGCGAGCGAAATATTATGTCTGCGTCTATCTTCTCAGACTTAATCAATACAGGTTCGGATATGGCTTGGAGTCAGGACAAGCAAGCAGCATTTTTGAAAGGTGAAATTTTTGTAGAAACGCGCTCTCATAATGCTTGGGGTGGGTGTGTTAGCGCGAAAATGTATTTACCGCTAGTGCGACCGCAAGTTTGGCAAAATATAACAGATTATCCGCGCTGGGTGCAGTACTTTCCCGATATCACCAAGAGTGAAATTATACACAAAGGCGAAGTGAAACGTCTGTATCAGGCAGCACAAAAAGCTTTTATGTTTTTTACAGCGCAAGTAGATATTTATTTGAACGTTGTGGAAGATTTTGGGAACAAAGTCCAATTCAATTTACACAAAGGCAGCTTCCACGATTTCAGTGCGAATATAGATTTACAAGATTATGATAGCGGTACATTATTAACTTATTCAGTACAAGCTACTCCCATAATTCCCATCCCCTCAATGTTTATTCAACAAGCAATGAATTTTGAATTGCCCGCAAATATGCGTAAAATGCGACAAGTCCTTTGTAAGGGAATGTAAAAGTAATGTCACAGGCAAATGAAATTCTTGACTTTTGGTTTGGTAGCCGGGACGAACCGGATTACGGTAAGCCCAAAAAAGCTTGGTTTGCAAAAGAACCAGAGTTTGACGAAGAAATACGAGAGCGTTTTCTTACAGATTACGAAAAAGCAGCAGCTGGAGAATTAGACGAATGGAAGGATTCACCCGATAGTTGCTTAGCTTTAATTTTGCTACTAGACCAATTTCCTCGGAATATCTTTCGCGAAGATCCCCAAGCTTTTGCTACCGATTGGGAAGCATTATCAACAGCCCATCAAGCTATAGCCCAAGGCTTGGATAGACAATTATTAAACGTACAGCGTTGGTTTGTATATTTACCTTTTGTACACAGCGAAAATATTGACCATCAGCGTCAAGCTGTGAAACTATTCCAAAAACTAAGTGGAGATAGAGAAAGTGCAAGCGCTATTGAAAACGCAATCCGTCACAGATCGGTAATTGAACGTTTTGGGCGCTTTCCCCACCGCAATATTATTTTAGGGCGACCTTCAAATCCTGAAGAAAAGGAATTTTTGAAACAGCCAGGGGCGCGATTTTAATAGCAATTTATAATAAATTTCAATGATAAAAAGCCCGGTGTTATTAAACACTGGGCTTATTCATTTTGCACCCGGTTCTACGTGCTGACTTTAGTTCTAAAGTTCGTAATAATCCAACTGAAAAGGTGTCTAAACCTTTAGATTAAACCTATAAATTTAAACTTAATTCTGCACACAACTGATTAACGTATATTCAAAGTTTTGTTATAGTCTGAAGCTCCCGTATTAAACAAAACTTCATTTAATTCTGGCTCTGTAAATTCATAGCCCAAAGTCGCAGCAAAATTCACTATCTTTTTCCTATCCCAATTCCACACACCAAAAACGCCTTTAATAGAACAACTTTTGTAATATTGTTCGTAAACTTCCTGATTCGCCATCAAATTTTCGTAGAAAGCGTCAACTTGTTCAAGTGACATAAAAGCATATCTCCTCACTCGCGTGACTTATTTATTAACAACTACATACTTAATAGCTGTAGATTTATCAGATAACTTATTATTCAATGGTTGGGTGTAGTTATACGGATAAAACTGATAGATGTTCATGAAAAAAAGTTGCTCCTGTATAAAAACCTCAGACCAACCTCCAAAGCTGTCCGGAACAAAAAACCCTGATTATATGTATTATTTTATTTAAGTATTCCTTCTCACGCATTGAGGAAAATACGTATTCTCAATTACCAATTATCAGTTATCAGTTACCAGTTGCTAGCTTTTTAAATAAAGCAATGTTGTAGCGAGATAACCTTTAACCTTTGACCTTTAACCTCTAACCTTTAATCGCAAGGCTGTACTTGATCGTAAAAAATCCAACCTTGAGTGTCATCTTCAAGTTTGATTTGTACAAAATCACCTTGAGATTTAAGAAATAAGACTTTTTCTCCTGGATTTAAAACTTTGAATCCTTCGGTTTCTCTGTAAGGTTGATGGCGCAATTCTGGTCGTTTTGTTGATTCTGGAGGATCTACAACACGGCACAATTGGGGTTGTTGAGATAAAAAATTATTGTGTTGCGAATTAGCTTTACCGAAATTACCAGTATTAAATAATGCAAACCCGCCAACGCTAGCTAAAACAGTCGCTACACCTATGCTCTTAACCCCTAGAGGTAATACATTTTTTAACAGCGGTAATGAGGGAGTTGCTTTTAAAGGTGTCGTAGACGAAGATTCTTCTGGTTTGCTGTTTATTTTAGGAAGTCGAGCAGTTTTGACTATGGGTTTTTGCGGCTCAATTCCAAAATTTTTACTTTTGTAATAAGCAGGAATAACATTGTTGGCATACTCTGTGGAAGCAATATCTTTCACTTTTATATTTTGCTGTCCCAAACGGAGTACGCTATTTGTAGAAAGCGGCATTTCTCCGGCTAAAAGTAGTTGCCCATCAAGAATAGGTGGATTTTTCTGACGGAGATTTCGTAAATAAAATTTTTCTCTTTCTGGATTAAAAAAGATTTCTACGTGTAGTGCGGATACTGTTAGTTCTGATAAAACGATATCACAATCTTGGGGGTCGCGACCGATACGTATTTTCCCTGGGATTTTACTAAATTGCTTCGACGTAATTTTATAGGTTTTAATATCGTTGGATTCTACCCACTCTAAAGTCAGTTCGTATAAAGCATTATTATTACTGCTTTCTACTACATCGGGTTCAAGAGTCGGTAATTCTTTTAAAGCTTGTATTACTTCATCAACAGTTTGATAGCGCTCTTTGAAATGGTAGCGCGTCATCTGATTTATAACTTCGGCAAATGCTGGATCGACTTTTCTAAGGTGTTCCCAAAGTATTTCTCCAGTATTCGGATCGTCTTGAAGCTCGTAAGGATATACACCCGTTAACGCTTGAATCGCTATCATTCCCAAAGCATAAATATCACTTCCTTGACGCGGTAAACGCCTGATTTGTTCGGAAGGCATATAGCCGCGAGTTCCTACAACCAATGTGACATTTTGCTTTGACGAATTGCTTGCTGTTTGACTGCGTAATTGCTTGATTGCCCCAAAATCAATTAAGACTAGCTTATTATCTGAAGCACGTCTAATAAGATTATCGGGTTTGATGTCGCGATGAATAACTCCTTGAGCATGAACAAACTGCAAAATAGCTAATATTTCGGTCAAAAGTCCAATTGTCTGGCTTTGACTTAATTTTCTTCCTTGGGGTAATTCTCTGCTTAGAGAATGCCCTTCGATTAGTTCTTGT
>JBCCLY010000338.1:0-5230 GCA_039026655.1 Cyanobacteria bacterium P01_C01_bin.38
AGGGAAGTTAAGATTTTACCCGTTAAGTAATCGGTTTGTAAGGTTAATAATAATCCTACAGCAGCCCAAATTAATGCTACGCGAGCAACTCCTTCTGAGTTTTCCGATGCCTGCTGTTTATCAACAAATAGCCGGGTACCTAAAAACCAGTTTTTGACGGTTCCACCCCAATCCCGCGCTACGTTAGCAAGGAAGTTTTGCACTTCTTCTGCGGTTAAATCGGGACGTAATACTTGTTCTTCTTCGTTGGGTAATAACTCCTGTACGTAGGCAGAAGTCGCGGCAAACTCTGGTGTTGCTTCTGGTACTACCCGCTCCCGCTGCTTGAAATCCATGCCGGATTGCCAAAATGGTTTTCTGTTACCGGCACGCCTTCCGTAAACGCGTACTCCTGCAAGCTCTGATAACTGTAAATGTTTAACAAAATTAATGATTTTGACAGCTATTTTTTTACGTGCGGGACATATCGGAGCATCACACATAATGTGTAATAAATCTGATTTTTTCGCTAAGATTACGCGAATTCCCCCAGTTTGCAACCGCTTATCTAAATTGGGATTGAGCAATCGCTGAAGTAGAAAAACAATTGCTTCCATATCGCCATCTGACGCTAATTTCATTGGCGATGTTGCTAAAGCTGGATGTTTTTTAGCTGGTAAAGACTGCCAATCAATCCAAGCAGGTTGAGTTGAATCTACTGTTTTTTGTCCGTAAATGGCAGCAGATAATATTCCTTGGGGAGCTATTGCTTCCAAGCTCGGAACAATTTTATCCAAACACAATTTTTGCTCGGGAATCTTGGCATCTTCTGGAGATTCGGTACCGGGCATACAAAATATATGCAGCGTCGAATCTTGTAAAGAAGCCTGTATCTCAACATGAGAATTATTAAACCTAATATTTAATAACCTGACAATTGCTTGCACATCTCCCCATCGCGCCCATTCTTTGAGCATTACTTCTGGAGGTGTCAGATCGATTAACAACAGCCAATCGGGCCGAGTTTCACCTACGACTTGCGTCGAAATTACCGCATCTTTATAGTTAAGCAGCTTAAGATTTCGTAACTTAGCTGCTACAGGCTCGGCAATTAAAGATGGGTCTGGCGTATAATTTGACTGACAAAAAACCCACAAACGACCTTTATTAATAGGGACGTTTGTTTTTACTTGTCTTTTAACCTTGACTTGAACTGCTACACCCAAAGTACTCAGAGTTTCGCTGAGGTAGCGAGCAATAGCGTTGGGATCTCCCTGACGAGCTAAACTTTCATTAGATAAGATTAGCGCTCCGGGTGGTGCATCCGCCGCAAGTTGTGCTTGTTTTACCTCCTCTAAGTGCTTTTCAAGTTGATTTAAGTAAACCTTGTGGCACCATTCGGGGCGTTTCTCGGTTTTTTTCTTTCCGTAAACGAAAACTTGGTATATTGAAGGTTGTTCGCTTTTTGTTAAAGCATCTAAATTCGTTTGCTGTAAAGCTTTAAGCAAATCCGATAAAGTGTTCCAACGAGGAGGACACTCAGATGATTCGCAAAGAATATGTAGGTCGTTTCCTCGCAACCGGACTTTTACCCCTATAGAGTTTATCCCTGTTGCTTGGCTTACCCACTGTGCTAATGATTGTTGGGTTTGTAAAGTGGCTGTTTTCATCGCAAGTTGACGAAAAGGAATCGATCGGACGCAGTTAGCTGGCAACAGCTAGTAGACTAGAATTATCGAAATAGTTAAGCTTATAACGTATTTTTTACAATATTTGTTTATTACCGAAAAGGCTTATCTATTACGATTTGGTATCTTTGATTTAATTAGCCCATATTAACTTCGTAACAAAGGGTAATTTATCTTTTATATGAACTTTTGTGTACGATCTAACTTATCTTACAGCAGTAAAAAATATCTATGTCATCTGAAGCAGTTAATTCTAAAACATCTCAAGCCGGATTAAATTTAGGCTTATTTTCAATCCCCCAATCTGTGATATTGCTTTCTGGTACCGTTTCTGTCTTAACATTAGTGTTAGCAGAAAAAGCTACAAGCGAAGCACTCATAGCTGTAGGGCAAGCCAGCGAAGAACTATTTCGAGGCGAGCGCCTACCCATACTTGATTTCCCGACTGTAACTGAAGAAGACCAAAACCCAGTTTAAGTTGTCTTACCCTTTTTTGGGTGGAAATTAATTTCTATCTAGGTGCTGGTACAAGCCAAAAAATCACATATAGTAATCTGCTCTATTACCTATTAGGATATGAGTACCGTTTTATACCCTCACGTTCAGGCTGTAAATATCTACCCCGCATCAGATTTGTTTTTGCGCCATCGCCTACAAATCGTAGAGGAAGTGTGGGAATTAGTTCTCCGCGAAGAATGCGGACAACAAATGGTCGATCTCCTCAAACAATTACGCGACTTATGTTCTCCAGAAGGACAAGCAACTGATAATCAAGCTTCTTCCGTATTTAGTTTAATTGAAAAATTAAGTATTAATGAAGCAATTAGAGCAGCTCGTGGATTTGCACTGTATTTCCAGTTAATCAACATCGTAGAACAGGATTACGAACAAAAACAGCAATTAACTCGCTACGAAGAACAGGAATCGGGAGATAAAGAAACTTTACCCGATATTATATATTCGAGCAATCAACATCTCGAAGATGTTCATCTCAATAATGAGGTGAATGCAGATTTACTAGTTAAAAATTGGCAGGCTAAAACCAATCCTAAAGATAAAAGTCTTAAAGATAAAGGAACGTTTGCCGAACTATTCCCTAAGTTATTTAAACTAAACGTACCGCCAGCACAAATTCAACGTTTAATTGCTCAATTAGACGTGCGTTTAGTGTTTACGGCTCACCCTACCGAAATTGTTCGTCCGACTATTCGCGATAAACAGCGGCGAGTAGTAGATTTACTGCAAAAACTCGATTCATCCCAAAAGCCTTTTGGCAATTCTTCGGGAGCATATTCTTGGGAAACAACCCAACTTCGTTCTCAACTACTTGAAGAAATTCGGTTGTGGTGGCGTACCGATGAACTGCATCAGTTTAAACCTAGCGTGCTTGATGAAGTAGATTACGCCCTGCACTACTTCCAGGAAGTATTGTTTGATGCTACTCCTCAGCTGTACGAGCGGCTGAAGTTTGCTTTAAACTCAACTTTCGCTAGACTTGAACCTCCTAGTAAAAGCTTTTGTCAATTTGGTTCTTGGGTAGGTTCCGATCGAGATGGAAACCCATCAGTAACGCCGGAAATTACCTGGCAGACTGCTTGCTATCAACGCCATATGGTGTTGGAAAAATATATTGAATCTACTAGGGGATTAATTGAATTATTAAGTATATCGCTGCATTGGAGCGATGTTTTACCGGATCTATTAGAATCCTTGGAAATCGAACAGTCCCAAATGAGTGAAGTTTACGAAGCGTTAGCTTTACGCTATCGTCAAGAGCCTTATCGCTTAAAACTTGCTTATGTTGTTAAACGACTGGAAAACACCCAAGAGCGCAATTCAGCATTGCGGAAACGGGAGATTATTAAAGATGACAAAGCTCCAATTTACCATTCTGCTTTGGAGTTTTTAGCAGATTTAAGGTTAATTCAACGTAATTTGTCGGAAACGGGTTTAAAGTGTCAGCAGTTAGAAACTTTACTCACACAAGTTGAAATTTTTGGCTTTAATTTAACTCAGTTAGATATTCGCCAAGAATCAACTCGTCATAGCGATGCTATCGGCGAAATTCTTGAATATTTAGGAGTTTTAGAGACTAAATACGACGACTTGCCAGAAGAAGAAAAAATTGCTTGGTTATCCACCGAATTAAGAACCAGAAGACCTCTAATTCCCGCACAGCTACCGTTTTCAGACAAAACCAACGAGATAGTTGAAACGATGCGCCTAGTGCGATCGCTCCAAGTTGAATTTGGCTGCAACATTTGCCAAACCTACATTATCAGTATGTGTCGCTCCGTTAGCGATGTACTCGAAGTATTGCTGTTAGCCAAAGAAGCAGGACTTTACGATCCAGGAACTGCCGTAGGTACAATTAGAGTCATCCCCTTATTTGAAACGGTAGAAGATTTACAGGGTTCGAGACAAGTTATGAAAGACTTGTTTTCGCTTCCTTTGTATCGCGCTTTGCTTGCTGGTGGGTATGCAGCTTACGAGCAGCAAATGAAAGCACAAGGAGATGAGGAAATAACGGCAGGAGAAAATTCTTCTACCTTAAATCCCAATTTGCAGGAAATAATGTTGGGGTATTCCGATAGTAATAAAGACTCCGGTTTCTTAAGCAGTAATTGGGAGATTCATAAAGCCCAGAAATCATTACAGCAAACCGCCGAAGAATACGGCTTAAGCGTGCGAATATTCCACGGTAGGGGTGGTTCCGTAGGACGCGGCGGCGGCCCTGCTTACGAAGCGATTTTGGCTCAACCTGGTAAAAGTATCAATGGACGGATCAAAATTACCGAACAAGGAGAAGTTTTAGCTTCTAAATACTCATTGCCAGATTTAGCGCTATACAACCTCGAAACAATTACCACCGCAGTAATTCAAGCCAGTTTATTACGTGCCGGGTTTGACGACATCGAACCCTGGAACGAAATCATGGAAGAATTAGCAGCGCGATCGCGTACCCACTATCGAGATTTAATCTACGAGCAACCAGATTTTATCGACTTTTTCAATGAAGTAACCCCCATAGAAGAAATTAGTCAGTTACAAATCAGTTCTCGTCCAGCTCGTCGCCCTTCTGGAAAAAAAGGCTTAAGTGGTTTGCGGGCAATTCCTTGGGTATTTAGCTGGACGCAAACTAGATTTTTGCTACCTGCTTGGTACGGAGTTGGTACGGCTTTGCAAGAGTTCATCAATGAAGCACCTGAAGACCACATACAGTTATTACAGTGCTTTTATAGAAAATGGCCATTTTTTAAAATGGTGATTTCTAAAGTAGAAATGACCTTAGCAAAAGTTGACTTGCAAATGGGACGACATTATGTAGAAGAATTATCTAAAGCTGAAGATAGGCAGCGCTTCAATGGAGTTTATAACCAAATTTCCAGCGAATACTATCTAACTAAAAATTTAGTTCTAGAAATTACCGGACACGAAAAACTCTTAGATGGAGATCCAGTTTTACAGCGTTCCGTACAGTTGAGAAATGGTACTATTGTACCTTTAGGATTTATCCAAGTTTCTTTACTCAAACGTTTGCGCGACAGTAAAAGCAATGCTAC
>JBCCLY010000339.1:0-5223 GCA_039026655.1 Cyanobacteria bacterium P01_C01_bin.38
CATCTTAAAAATGAATACTCAACCATCAGATAAATTATCTCCTATTAAAAGATTTGCAATAGGTATATTAGCTGGACTTTTTATCGCTGGAATATTTTGGCTTTATTCAATTTATTTTCATGTTTCAATTCCTTTAGTTAAAGGTATTATCGGAAGTTCATTATTAGCAATTTCTTGCGGTATCATAGCTACCGTTAGCGGAATAGATAAAATATTCGACAATTTCCCAAATATATAATACTTGTACCGTGAAATAAGAATTTGATTTGTAAAATTGAATAATTAATCTAGAGACGTTGTGTAGTGCAGCGTCTCTTGTTTTATGGGTGGTAACTCCTTTTTTAGGAAGATTATCAGTAAGAAATAACCGTACTGTTGTTTTTGTAACTGCTTCTGTATTCTTTTATTTACAGGTTTACATTTAGGAATATAAGCTCGACTTATATTAAATATTACTTCAATAATGATTAGTTAAATTATCAAAACCTTTGGGTTTAAAACCCCACCGTCTAAACGGTGCTAGTAATTGGTTGGGGCAAAAACCCCATTCAATTACCTCTCCCTCACTCCCTCACTCCCTCACTCCCTCCCTCTTTATTATCTACTATATCGTTATCAGAACAGTTAAATTATCTTCCACAACACCGTATTATTTGAGATAATAAAGGTATTGAGAAAACCAGTTTCTTAATCATCATCATTAACTAAAGCATCTATATAGAAACTATGCCAGAATATACCGCAAAAAGATTATTAGAAAAATTACCTTCTTTGAGCGACGATGAATTGAAGTGGGATTATTTAAATGATGTTCAATTCACTCAACCTATATCAACAGCATTAGAATTTGTTGAAGATCGAGATTTAGCTTTACGTGTGGTGAAGTTGGCTTTTGAAATAGATTTAAAGTTGGGTTCTTTATTAGCGGGGAAAGTTAAAGACGATTGGCAAGAAGATACTGTTAGTTTAATTGATAATTTAGATATTCCACCTTTATTAAAAATCAGATTTTTACTTAAAACTTTATCAGAAGCAGCAATTTCAAGGTTGATAAAATTTATTGAGCATGAAGATAGTAATGTATGGAGTAATGCAATATATGCTTTAGCAAATTTCAATTCTGATACTGCAATTAATCAATTAATACCTCTTTTAGAACATGAAAGTTCTCAGGTACGTTTAAATACAGCAATAGCATTATTAAAAGCTAGAAGCGGTTTAGCAGTTTCTACATTACTTAAACTTTTAACATCTCTAGATTACCCAATTCGTAGAAATGCTGCATATATTTTAAGAAAATGTGAAACTGAGCGCAAAAAAATTGTTACTAGATTGAAAAAAGTTTTAACCTATAAGAATCCAGATTTTCTTTCAATTGCTGCATTCTTAGCAGGAGAGATACAGTGTTTGGAAGTTGTTCCTCGGTTAATTCAACTGACAGGTATCAAAGAAGAGTATGAATATGAAGATGATGAAGATGATGATTATGAATATGAAGATGAATATCAGCAGGTTAGAGAAGATGCCATAACTGCTTTAGGTAAAATTCAAACACAACCTGCTATTGATAAATTATTATCTATTGCTGAAGATAAAAGCCGAAATCACGATATTCATTGTAGAGCAATCTGTGCTTTAATAAAAATTGAGCCAGAAGCCATGTTCCCCTCTTTCATCGAACTTCTTGAAGATGGATATTGCGACGATTATTATGAAGCTCTTAATTTTATAGAAGAAATTCAAACAAAAGCAGCTATCGGGCTAATAATTAAACTAATTGAATCAAAAGATGGTTTATTATGTGCAGCAGGAATAAAGATTTTAGGTAAACTTAAACACGATTTGAGCCTTGGTGAAATAATCAAACGAGCAGAAGATAAGGATTATAATGTTAGAGAAAGCGTTGCAGAAGCTTTAGGTAATTTTGAATCTGAAGCTGTTAATTCTACATTGCTAAATCTTCTAGAAGATGAAATTGGTGATGTACGCAGAAAAGCAGCAATATCTTTACTAGAAAGTCATCCCGATCGAGCCATTCCCGTATTAAAATTACTTTTAAAAGATGATAACTTGTATGTACGTGAAGAAACAGCAGAAACTATTGGAAAACTTAAATTAGAAGCAGCTATTCCCGAATTAATATCACTTCTAAAAGATAAATATGGTAATGTACGCTATGAAGCTGTGGAATCTTTAAAAATTTTAAATGCAAAAGTAGCCATTCCGCAATTAATACCTCTTCTAAAAGATCAATGCGAAAACGTTGTTGCTGTTTGTGCAGAAACTTTAGGTCAATTTCAAGCAGAGGAAGCAATACCTACATTAGTTAAATTTTTGAAAAGCAATGATATGTTTATCAGAAAATCTGCATTTAAAGGATTAGCCCAAATAAAATCCGAGAAGACGATGATTGAGTTAAATAAGCTTTTGCAGAATAAGAAATTTCTCCAAGCTGAAAATGGTAGTTATTATTCGGATGCTTTGGATTTATTAGGGAAGATTCAGGAGGAGCTTGGCTATTATAAACCCCTTCCTAATTCGTTCGTTATATCTGGGTAATTTGGATTAAAATTGCTTCTTAAACTTATATAGCGGTACTGCCTTCCCAATTCACTGTCATAGTAGTGGAGGGCGATCGCTTTGCTTGCTCATAAAGGCGATTGATTGCTTTAAGTAATGTGGTGGTAGCGACGGTTAAGTAAGAGCAGTAAGAAAAAACCGAAGGATTAACAGTAACAAAAGGTTTACATAAGTATGTTTATTTTTAGCATCAGTTTCCAATTTTTGTAACTGCAATAAACGCCCGTTGCCGCTTTCTACTTCTCCCTCAATCATTAAAAGAGAATTATCAGCAGCTAGGGCGATCGCCCTACATAGCCATCTATTTTACGAGGAAGTTCGATTTCTTGATTTCTTCTATTGATTTTTTTATCTTTTTCGGATAGCCAATTTTATCGAATTTACTAAAACCTTATTCTGTGCCTGTAACCTTACTAGTAGATAAAATCTGTTTATAAGTGCTACTATGTGTTCAGAGTAAACAGGTATTGTCAGTGGAAAAGAGGTACAAGCCCGGAGAATTTGCAAAACTCGTAAACAGAACAGTTGGTACTCTGCGGAAATGGGATAGGGAAGGGAAACTCGTCGCAGAGCGGATGTCTTCAGGTCACAGGTATTATACCGACAAGCATTTATCACAAGCATTAAATATAGAAAGAAAAGCTCCCGATACCTATAACGTTATCTACGCTAGAGTTTCTTCCGCAAAACAGAAAGCAGACTTAGAACGTCAAGTATCTGCTCTAGAAACTTTTTGTCTTGGTAAAGGTTTAGAAGTAGGTGTAATTATCAAAGAAATTGGTGGAGGGTTAAATTATACACGACCTAAGTTTTTAGATTTAATGGCAAGAATAGAGCGTAGAGAGGTTAATCAGCTTGTTATCGGTTATAAAGATAGACTCTGCCGCTTTGGGTTTGATTTTTTTAACCATTTTTTAGAGTCTCATGGTGGGGAGTTAGTTATAGCGAACCAACAAAACTTATCCCCTTCCGAAGAATTGACTGAGGATCTGATGGCAGTAGTACACTCTTTCTGTTGTAGGCTATATGGTGTCCGAAAGTACGAAAAAAAAATATCTGAATTAATTGCTGAAAAAGAGTTAGTAAAACCTGACGACAACTTTTAATATGTGTACATAAAGAGAAGAAAATACCAAGGGGGTGATTCGGGTGCCTGGGAAGAAAAAAGGTTTTTATCAGCAGTGTACAGCTAGAACTAAAAATAAATCTAAAGACCCTAACCAGTCTCCGTATCATCTCCGTAGAGGTATACAGGCTAAATTAGGTAAAGTTCCTCCTAGCTTAGAAATTTGGGGAGAGAAGTATCAGTCAGTATTTCGTAAAGCCATAAACTTGTTGCAGGCTGGTAAAACGAAAAAAGACTTATCTCGTCTACTTCAGGTTGAGCATAATATTCAGTGGGCTTGGATTGACTCTTTGCTTACTGATGCTCAGGGTACTTTTGAGCAGCTAAAAGCATCTAAAGATAATCAGATATCCGACCTAAAAAATGACATAGCTTCTGGTAAAACTAAAACTGAAAAATTAATTTATAAGTTAGAGGATATCCTAGATAAACCTACCTTAAAGAATATAAAAACTGTAGATAAAAAACTTAGAGGTATTCGTTCTAAGATAAATAAAACTAAGCGTAACATAGAAAAGCTAGCTCGTTTAGAGTCCGAAGAAAGGCTTCATGTTTGTTTTGGTTCTAAGAAACTTTTTAACGCTCAGTATCACCTAAAAGAAAACGGTTATTCTTCTCATGAAGAATGGTTAGAAGATTGGAGAAAAGTCCGTTCCGGTAACTTTTACTCCGTGGGTAAAGGTTCTGCTCCAGGTAATAATCCTGTAACTAAAGTCTATTACTTAGGAGAGGATACTTTTGTTTGTAAAATCCAGATACCTAAATTCCTACAGGAAGAATTTGGCGAATGGGAAGAGGTTTACTTCACTGTTACTGGACAGAGAAAACAGGACTTAATATATTCTTTAACTAATAATAAACCAGTCACAATACAGATATTTCGTAGAGAACATAAAAATGATAATTGGTACATACATCTAACTACTTATGTTCAGGAAGTACCTACGTTTCATACTTCTAAGAATGGTTGCATAGGTGTTGATATTAACGCTCCATCACTTGATATTTTATATGTAAAACCGGATGGGAATCCAGGTAAAGATAGTCAGGGGAACATAATTAAATTTTCCTTATTACTTAAAGATACCTGGACTGAAGGACAGCGTAACGCCAGATTGAGAGACATTGCAGCATTCGTAGTTAAATTAGCTGAAACTTTAAGATGCTCGATAGCACTAGAAGGCTTAGATTTCTCAGCTAAAAAAGCTACTATGAGGAATTCTGGTTCTAAAAAATATAACCGTATGCTCTGTGGGTTAGCTTACGATGGTATTCGTAAAGCTATTTTAAATAGGGCTGAGAAGTTTGGGGTTTTCGTTCACTTCGTAAATCCTTGCAATTCTTCAGTTATAGGTTGTTTAAAATACCAGCAGCGTTATGGTTTAAATTCTGCTTATAGTGCTGCGATGGTAATTGGTCGCATCGCTCTAGGATTAAAAGAAAGAATACCCGCATTTTTTAGAAACTTGCTCGACCTACCAGTGGATAGAGTTCGGGCGAGTGACGGCAGATGGAAG
>JBCCLY010000340.1:0-5216 GCA_039026655.1 Cyanobacteria bacterium P01_C01_bin.38
AACTATTACCTAGTTGGTGAAAGAGCTAGCGTTAACGAAGGATTCAGATACGCCATCTTCGGTTTGAGTACCAAAGATAATGCTAGTAAAGGTGTTGTTACCTTGAGCATCAGCAGAACCTAGAACTTCAGCGCCATTTCCTTTCAAACCACCCAAGTCAAGGTCAACTACCTTTTTGAATTTCTCGTCAACATTAACCTTAGCATCAACATCTTTATCTAATTTGAACGCACTGTTGATGTTGATACCTTTACCACCAAATACTTCTTCGTTGGTAACTTCTAAATAGTTGATGTCGTTGATAATCATTTGTTTTTCTCCTGGGAATTAAGTAATTGTCTTTTGGAAATTTGTTTGTGAGCGGTTTGTTTTTGCTCACATTCAAAATATATATATTTATTTCCTAAAAGTCAATAGTTTTTTCTATTTTATTTTTTTAAAGCTATTGTTAAAATTCTATAAAGACAAGAAAATAAAACACATATACAGCAAAACATGGCTGCTATTTATTAAAAAAAAGGCAGCCAATTATCAACAAGTATATAAACAATACTATCGATATAGCTTGTTATTTATTTTATTTAAAATTTAATAAAAACTCAGAATTATTGCCTTAAAGCTTTGCAAAGCATATTGCTATGCATATTCAAACTTATTATGGAAATAAATAAGTTTCTGAATTTAAACAAGATTAAAGCAAAAGTGGCGTAGTTTCATTATTACTTTTTACAGGTAGTGACCGTGGCAACGAGAATATCGAGTTGCGTAAGTTATATTCAATTTGCTCTATTAACTTAGCCGTTATTAAACAGTATGAAAATGAATATTATAAATAATCAATCTCGAAAAACATACTTGTTTATTAATGGCATTAAGCCTGATGCAGCAAATCATCTTTTGATTTAACTTCATCAGTATCTAATTGAATAGTTATATCTGAAAACATTATTTGTTTGTTTAACCAGCTAGCAAACAATTCAGAAATAATTGTTTGCCGCAATTGTTCGTTCAATTCGGGTTGAATAATTTCTTCAACCCAAATAAGATAAACACCTTTAGGAGTAACAATTGGTTTGACAACATCCGGCGGAGTCGCAGCAAAAACACTACTGGCAATTTCCGGACGAAAATCTTTACGATGTCGAACTCCTTGATATCCACCAGCACGGCGCAATTCTGGATTTTGAATATACTCGCGAGCAATTTCTGGGAAAGTCAATTCATTTTCTTGCAGCGCGTAAAACAGTTCCAAAGCCAATTCATAATCATCAAAAATGACTTCATAGGTAACTGCTGCCACAAAATTAAGTTGATTTTTATAAAAGAAGGATTCTACTTTATCGGTAAATAGGTGATACGCCACCTTTTGAGAAAGTACGGTGTTATAGACTAATTCTTCAAACTCATCAACAGAAAGATGATGTGATTTCAACCATGCGAAAGTGTCTGCTGCTTTCACAAGTTTTTTGGCAAACCTCAGCCTGTCTCCTTCTTGTTGTAATTCTTGTTCGTCAACTGTAATACCGGCTGTACTAGCAGCATCGGCAATAATTTTTCGAGTCGCTATCCCCTCTATTACGCTAGGGATTTGACAAGACATTTTCAGATGATGGATTACCTCTTTGGGTGATATGGATAATACGTCTGACATAGTTAGTTGTTAGTTGTTAGTGGTTAGTTGTTGGTAATTGGTAATTGGTAATTGGTTGTTGCTACTCGCTACTCGCTAATTGATAATTGATAATTGTTCATTGTTCGTTATAATTCCAATCCTCCTTTTTGCAATTTCTTAAATGGATCTAAAAGAAAATCTATCGCATGGCGCTGACGAACAATCACTTCAGCGTTTGCTGTTTGCCCTGGAGTTAGCAGAATACGGCGAGATCCATTTTTGATATAAGGTTTATCGAGTGCGATTTTTAATTCATAAATTTCTTCACTACCTGGGATTGTTGATTCAACTTTCGAGTCTGGAGAAATCCAACTGACTTTCCCCGGTACAACCCCATATTCTTGGAAGGGATAGGCATCAAACTTAACTTTTACAGGCATTCCCGTTTTTAATAAACCAGTTTCCTTGACTGGCATTTGAGCCTTGAGAACAAAACCGCTATCTTTAGGGGCAATTCGGGCTATTCTTTGTCCGGGTTGTAACACTTCTCCGGGCTTGGTTACAGGTAACTCAAAGACTATGCCATCAATTGGCGATCGCACTATTCGCTGTTGCATCTGAATGTTTAAGGAAGTTATCTCGCTTCTAGTTTGAGCAATTTCCGATTTGTGTGAGTTTATTTGTCTTTGCAAATCTTTAATTTGTTCTTGAGTTTTCAACAAAGCTAGTTTTCCGGCATTGACTGCACTTTGATAACTACTTTGTTGCTCGGCTACACGCAGTTTGGCTTGTTGAATATCAGACTCCAACTGATTCATAGTTGCCTGATAGCGATTTGATTCTTCAGCTAAACGCAATTGAGCTTGTTTAATATCCGATTGTGTTCTCTCGTAGCCTCGTTTGCTTTCTTGCTGTTCTTTTCTGAGATTGTCAATTTGGGCAGCAGAGACTGCACCATCTTTTAAAAGTTTGCTAAACCGTTTGACTTGGTTTCGATCTATATCTAAACGAGCCTGCGCCGATTTCTGTTCGTTAACAGAAGTTTGAATCTGCTGTTTGGCTTGATTCACTAATGATTGTTTCTCTAGTTTTTGCAGGTTATAAGTACTTTGTTTAGCATTGAGATCCCCAATAGCTTGATTAACTTGGGCTTTTTTTTCTAAAGCTTGAGACTGATTTTGCTGCTCTTGAGTGCTAGCCGTCAACTCTACTTGCTTCTTGAGCAGTTCTAATTGCGATACCTGATTTTCTAATCCTGCTAACTTTTCTTTTGTCCGTTCTAACTCTGGTTTAACTGTATCGTTATCTAGTTTTAAAAGAATTTGTCCGGCTCTGATTTTATCTCCTTCTTTTACATTCACAGCAGCAACACTACCGCCAGTTATGCTATCTAATTTGCGGGTTGCTCCTAAAGGTTCTATCCTTCCTCTAGCACTACCAGTTTCATCAACAGTAGCTACCATCGAAAAAGGTATTCCGACAGCGAGAAATCCGACAAAAACATAGAGTAAAGAACGACTCCAGACTTTTGGTAAAGCATCGAGCAGCTCCTCGGTGCCATAGAACAATTTTTCCGAATTGTCTGCAACCTCTGGCTCGGATTGTTGCTTTGTATCTTCCTCATAAGGAGGCGGAGTATAAATTTGATATTCATCCTTTCTCTGTGTGCTTGGCATAATTAATTACCAATTATCAATTATCAATTATCAGTTATCAGTTATCAGTTAATAATTAAGAATTTTCCCCTTGTCTCCTTATCTCCCCATCTCCTTGTCTCCCCATCTCCTTGTCTGCCCATCCCTTATTACCCAGCTTGTGATAATTGCTGCTGGTTGAGATAGTAATAATGACCTTTTTTGTTAATTAAATCGTCGTGAGTACCGCTTTCTATCAATATGCCTTTGTCTAAAACTAGGATTAAATCGGCATTGCGTACTGTAGAGAGACGGTGAGCAATGATTAAACTAGTACGCCCTTTAAGAATTGTTTTTAAATTGTTTTGAATTATACGTTCGGTTTCGGCATCCAAACTACTGGTTGCTTCGTCGAAAATTAACAGTTGAGGATTGCCGAGTAATGCACGCGCTATTACTAGGCGTTGGCGCTGCCCTCCAGATAACATTCCACCACCTTCACCGATTTCATTTTCGTAACCCATCGGTAATTGCTGTATAAATTCATCTGCTCCAGCCATACGTGCAGCTTCGACAATTTCTTCTAAAGAAGCATCAGGGTGAGCAATACTGATATTTTCCCGGATAGTTCCGCCAAATAAGAATGTATTTTGGTCTACTACACCTACTTGGCGACGTAGAGATTTTAAGGAAATTTTAGATACATCTTGACCATCAATCAAAATTTTTCCATCCGTCGGAGGATATAAACCTAAAATCAGTTTTGATAATGTAGTTTTCCCCGAGCCGCTACGCCCAACTACTGCAATCGTTTGCTCTGGCAAAATTTCAAAGTTGAGATTTTCTAATACATTAATTTCGCTTTCTGGATGATAACGAAAAGTAACGTTATTAAAACAAATATGTCCGCGAAGTTTAGATATATGTCTGCGGGGGGATGCAAGTAAATTTTCTTCGGCTTCGGCTTCTAAGACATCGTTAATACGCTCGGTAGAAATCATAATTTCTTGGAATTGATTCCAGACTCCCGAAAGCCGCTTAAAAGGACTGATAACGTTGCCCTTCAACATATTGAAGGCAATTAATTGTCCGATGGTAAGTTGATTTTGAATTACCAAATACGCGCCAAACCACAATAATGCCGTACTGCTTATGGTATCGATACTGCCGCTAATAATTTCTAATCTCGTACCAATTATCTTGGCTCGAAAGCTTTTTTTAATCACATTATTTAACAATTCTTCCCACTTCCAGCGCACTGTATGTTCGATCGCCATACTTCGCACCGAGCGGATACCCGTTAGCGATTGAATTAAATAGCTGCTTTGTTCGGCACCAGCAGAAAAAATTTCTCTAGACATTTTCCTGAGAATACTGGTACTCGCCAGAGCCAATATAAAAAATGGCGGCACTATCAAAAGTACTAACAGTGTTAGCTGCCAGTTGTACCAAAACATAGCGGCTAGATAAACAACTATCGTGATTAAATCGAGAACTATTGAAAGTGTTTCGCCAGTCAGAAAACTCTGAATCTTGCCATTCTCTTGAATTCGAGAAGTTATATCGCCGACGTAACGCGACTCAAAGTAAGACAAAGGCAAGCTAAAGGTATGTTTGAGAAATCCCACCAGCATGGCAACGCTAATCCGGTTGGCGGTGTGATATAGCAAATATTGCCGCACAGCATTTACTAAAATGCTGAAGAAACCAAAGATTAATAACCCTAAACCAACAGCGTTTAAAGTAGATATGCTACCTTGCACAATTACTTTATCTAGCAAGAGTTGCGTGAATAGGGGCGTTATCAATCCAAATACTTGCAGCAATATCGAAGCCATGAAGACTTCAAATAATACCCAAGAATGAGGTTTAACTAATTCATAAAACCTCCAAACACCTCCGGTTTCTTCCTTAGTTTCTTTCAACCTAAGTGTCGGTTGCAGCAACAAAGCATAACCAGTCCACTTTTC
>JBCCLY010000341.1:0-5209 GCA_039026655.1 Cyanobacteria bacterium P01_C01_bin.38
AAGGGTATTCGCAAATTGTTCGAGCTGATAAAGTTGAGTTTGCAGGGTTTCGAGCATGAGGTAGATTTTAGGGGGAATCCTTTCGCTGCTTGAATTTTAACGCAACCGGGAATCAGTTATCAATTTTCAATTTTCAATTATCAATTATCAATTCGTAGGTTGGGTTAGGCACACTAATAATATTAGGTTTTATACGAGAGTTGATTTTGTGCCGTAACCCAACATTTTATCGATGGTATTTTGAAGTTAGTTTTTTAATTACCCTCAGTGATGATGTTGGGTTACGACACGATTAATTAAATTTTCGTTTTCTTACCAATTTGTTGTCGTGTCTAACCCAACCTAATATTTTACTTATCATCTCAGCAAGCACCATTATATGTATATTCAACAATCGCTGGAAAATCTTGCGACTCAATAGCGATTACCCAAAAATCACCTCCCCAACCATCATTAAAAGCTGCAAATTTTAAATCGTATTCATTTTCTAAAGGAATATCGAAACGTTTTCCCATCGGAGCATGAAACAATAGCAATCGCCATTCTTCATCCATGCTGATATCAAATAAAATATCGACAATTATCTCAAGAGCAATTTCTTGAAGTAAAACACCTTTTACATTTTCTGGCTCGGTAATTGGAAAATCTTTAACATTATCAAATAAATTGAAAACTCCTGTATTCGGTTTTACTGCTTTCCACCCCTTCTCCAACCCCGTTAGAATTACAGAGCGAACTAAAGAAGGATTAATAACACGATTTTGAGCAATACAACACCAATTTCCATTTGAATCGCGCACATAAGATTTAAGACAACTAAAACCAGCAATCAATCTTTGTCCCGTATCTTTTTCACGTGCAATAGTCAGCCATAAGTAACTACCATCTGATGAAACGTTCCAGCGATAGTTAATATTAGCAACATTTATTCTTCTTGTTCCCTTCTTTGGTAATCCCATTTATTTGTAGGTTGGGTTCACGGCACAATTATAATATTAGGTTTTAACAATAGAATTGATTTTGTGCCGTAACCCAACATTTTATCGTTCTTATATTAAAGATATTTTTTAATTACCCTCAGTGATGATGTTGGGTTACGACACGATTAATTAAATTTTTCGTTTTCTTACCAATTTGTTGTCGTGTCTAACCCAACCTACAAACTACAAACTAATATTTTGAAGCTAATTATTAATTATATGCCGTCATGATGTTGGGTTACGACACGATTAATACATTTTTCTTTTTCTTACCAATTTGTTGTCGTGTCTAACCCAACCTACAAAATACAAACTTTGAAATTAATAATAACTCTTATGGTGCGTTGCGCTTTGCGACAACACACCCTACAAACTACATAATTCCCTTCTCCTTAATAAGGAGAGGGGTGCCCGGAGGGCGGGGTGAGGTTACGAAAAAACTAAAATTCCCTCCCTACATTGAGCAGGAAGGGAAATTTTATCTAATATCTAAAAGACAGAAAATCTACCTTTTATCTAAATCTCAAAAATCAAAATCTTAGTATCTGTAACCGCCTTGATTAGGCTTGTTAACAATAAAGCTAAGAACTTGACATTGCTTAACATTGTCAAAACCAACTACACGAATGTAGCAGTTAGGAAACTGAGAGCGGCAACCTTGAACTTCTGCTAATACTTCTTGGGGGCTTCTAGCATTGAACAAAGGTAGCTTCCACATTGTCCAATACATTTCTGTTGGTTCGGAAGTTTCGTTAAATTCAATTGCAGGAAAATAACCTTGATCTAAAATATATTGAATTTGACGAGTAATTTGAGCGTCATTTAAAGGTGGTAAGTATGAAAGGGTTTCGTACCGACGCTCTTTTGGTAAAGTTTGCATATTTTCTATTAGTTGTTGGTGGTTAGTTGTTAGTTGTTAGTTGTTATTTGTTAGTTGTTAGTTGTTAATTAAAACTCCTAACTCCTAACTCCTAACTCCTAACTCCTAACTGTTTTCATCCGAGCTACTATCTGATATTTGTTCTTCTTCAGTACTGGGGTTAGATAAATCTAATTGCGTAATCCGCTCAAGATGCTGACGACGGTGTTGCATATTGGCTTGCATTATTCCAGTGCTTACCATTTCTGGCAAAAATTCGGTCATTTCTTCCGCTAAGTGCTGCCTGACTGTCATTATCCGTAAAGCTAATTCGGGCTTTTCTAAGAATAATTGCTCAATATACGCTTCCCCATTTTGGATTCTCTCCTTTGTCGAAAAGCGATGCAGCCAAGCCGCAACATAAGGATTCGTTTCGTTAATCTGAGCCGACACCGTTCTAACTGCCTGATATGTCAAGTAGCTTTGCAGCATCTTGGCTGTGTCTTTAGCAATTTGTTTTATGTCCATACTTGACCCCAGCCCATAATAGTTATGAGTTATAAGTGTTGAGTTTTAAATTAAAGAAATTTTAAACTTAAAACCCAAAACAAAAAACTCACAACTAATACAATTAGACGGTATCCATTGCCTCGAACTCGAATTTGATTTCTTTCCAAAGTTCGCAAGCTGCTGCTAGTTCGGGGGACCATTTACAAGCTTCGCGGATAATGTCGTTACCTTCGCGAGCTAAGCTACGTCCTTCGTTACGTGCTTGAACGCAAGCTTCTAAAGCTACGCGGTTTGCGGTTGCACCAGGAGCATTACCCCAAGGGTGTCCTAATGTACCACCACCAAACTGAAGTACGGAGTCATCGCCGAAGATTTCTAACAGTGCGGGCATATGCCATACGTGAATACCACCGGAAGCAACAGCCATTACTCCGGGCATGGAAGCCCAATCTTGTGTAAAGTAAATACCGCGAGACTTATCTTGCTCAACGTAGTTTTCACGCAATAGGTCAACAAAACCCATTGTGATACCGCGTTCACCTTCTAATTTACCAACTACAGTACCTGTGTGAATGTGGTCTCCACCAGACATACGTAGCGCTTTAGCCAATACGCGGAAGTGAATACCGTGATTCTTTTGACGGTCAATTACTGCGTGCATTGCTCTGTGGATGTGCAGTAACAAACCGTTGTCACGACACCAGCGAGCTAAGGAAGTGTTAGCGGTGAAACCTGCGGTGAGGTAGTCATGCATAATGATGGGCATTCCCAACTCTTTTGCATACTCAGCCCGCTTCATCATTTCTTCGCAGGTAGGAGCAGTTACGTTGAGGTAGTGACCTTTGATTTCGCCAGTTTCTGCTTGTGCCTTATAAATAGCGTCAGCAACGAAGGTAAAACGATCTCTCCATCTTTGGAAAGGTGCGGAGTTGATGTTTTCGTCATCTTTGGTGAAGTCCAAACCACCGCGCAAACATT
This sequence comes from Cyanobacteria bacterium P01_C01_bin.38, assembly GCA_039026655.1. Lineage (GTDB taxonomy): Bacteria > Cyanobacteriota > Cyanobacteriia > Cyanobacteriales > Nostocaceae > Rivularia. The sequence goes on from JBCCLY010000341.1 coordinate 3,328, forward strand.
CGTATACAGCGCGTCCGTAGTTTTTAGCGGATAAACCTAACTTAGGCTTAATGGTACAACCCAATAAAGGACGACCATACTTGTTCAACTTATCGCGCTCAACCTGGATACCGTGTGGAGGTCCTTGGAATGTCTTGAGGTAAGCTACAGGAATACGTAAATCTTCCAAACGTAGCGCACGCAAAGCTTTGAAACCAAATACGTTACCTACAATCGAGGTCAAAACGTTGGTAACAGAACCTTCTTCAAACAAGTCCAGAGGATAAGCTACATAACAAATGTACTGATTATCTTCGCCGCGAACTGGCTCGATATCGTAGCAACGACCTTTGTAGCGATCTAGGTCAGTTAACAAGTCAGTCCATACAGTTGTCCAAGTACCTGTAGAAGATTCAGCAGCAACCGCAGCACCAGCTTCTTCTGGAGGTACTCCGGGTTGAGGAGTCATCCGGAAAGCAGCCAAAAGGTCTGTATCTTTTGGAGTGTAGTCGGGGGTGTAATAAGTTAATCTATAATCTTTTACCCCAGCTTCATACCCTGATTTAGACTGAGTTCTCGTTTGAGAGTAAGACATATTTATCCAATCCTAAAAGTCTATCTTTTGCTTACAAATCGTGCGGAGAGCAGAACTTTCACTTAAATAACCCCTTCCTTGACCGGAATGACTATTTACTCGTTTTATTGAAGCTTTGCTAGAGCTTGTTTATTATTAAGGGATTTTTCTCCAAACAAAGAAAACATCGAAAAACTTCTACTTATTCGAGTTTCCCTTAATTACATATCCCCCTTTCAAACTCCAAACGAATCAAAAAAATTTTCTTTAACCGTTCCTTTCTTACCAGACTTAGTTATCAATCGGTATGAAAATGATGCTCAAATCAATTAGAAAAAGCGGAATCACTTCGACTTAACTAATTGAAATATAGACAAGCGGTAAGCGAAAGCCGAAACTGTACGCCGCGCAATCTGTAGCCTGTCTCACAATATATCAAGAATTTGAATCGTTATTATTTGAATATTTTTAACTTTTATATTTGAATTTCTTATATCACAAATATTTTAACTTTTTATTAAGAAGGCTTTACAGAAGGGTCGTTATAATAGTTTATTTTTTGGGGTTTGGGAATGGGTAATTGGTAATTGGGCATAAGACCGCAGCTTGAAAAACCCAGCAAAATTAATGTGGCGAAGTACCAGTACTCAACCACATTAATTTTGCGGGGTTTGCGTAGTGCGAGCATCTTGCTCGCTCGGGAACTCCCTTCGTGCAAGATGCTCGCACTACGAATGTGTTACCCAGCAAAACTTATGTGGCGGAATACTAGTGTCCCGTTAGTTCTGATGGGTACTTCTAGGTTCGTAGTTGGGACTTTTAGTCCCTCGGAGCGATAAATCGCCAACTACAAACCCGTCAATTATGGGACAGACGACTAGTAGTCTGTCCCATTAGTTATGACGGGTTTATCTGCATAGGGTTTTACTCTTTTCTCCCCCTGCCTCCCCTGCCTCCCCTGCTCCCCCTGCTTGCCCTAACCCATCAAGATTTATGGGACAGACTACTAGTGTCCCGTTAGTTCTGATGGGTACTTCTAGGTTCGTAGTTAGGACTTTTAGTCCCTCGGAGCGATAAATCGCCAACTACAAACCCGTCAATTATGGGACAGACGACTAGTGGTTGATTTCATTTGTTCTGACGGGTTATGGAGATTGATACATAACGTCTCCCTACGTTACAGAGAAAAAGAACCTGTCAAAATTAATGAAAAGGACTACTAGTATTGTTGGTATTAAAAAGGCTTTCTTGGGTGTTACTCAATATAGCCAAAGTATCACCGTCAGAATTAATAAAAGTATTATCGCCCATTTCGCTTATTTGTAAATT
>JBCCLY010000342.1:0-5202 GCA_039026655.1 Cyanobacteria bacterium P01_C01_bin.38
CCCGCTAACACGCATTTTGCATATCCTTTACCGCGTAAAAATGGTGGCGTATAAACTCCGCCGATTTGTACGATATCGGGTAATCCCACATTAAAAGCAGAATAAGAAACTAAATTATTTTCTCCATTATTTTCTACTATTAATACCCAATGTCTAGCTTGTGCTTGGCTGGATTCAATTCCTTGACGACATTTGCTCACAAGGCTCGGTGTTTCCGTATCTCCCAAGGTTTCAACACAATAAGCAACTTTCCATTGCGTTAACAATTCTAATTCTTCTGGTAGTGGATGACGACATTCAACTTTTCCAGATACTAACGCTGGTGGTATCTGTAATTTATCTAGCATTAGAGAAAATAATATTTCATCATCATTGAGTTGAATTTGACGGTTTTCCAGTTGTAAAGCTTTTCTAGTTAGTTTTACCTGTCGTGCTTCTCCAGTAATTCCAGAAATAGCGCGTTTGGATTTTTCTACAACCGCTCGTACAACTTCTTCCAGATAAACCGGAGCCTGTACAACTACCATTCCATTCCAATAATGAGCCGCTATCGCTGTGATTTTTTCATCTTCAATTGCAGCAACATAAGTTCCTTGAAACCGCTGATTCCCATCAACTAATCCCGCAGCTTGCAAATTTGAACGCAAAAACATCGAAGTATTTATATGCTGCAAAACGAAAGCTTCAAGTAATTCCTCGTCACCAGGTTGGAGAATTTTTAAAGTAGGCATGGGCGAGTAACGAGTAACGAGTAACAAGTAGCGAGTAGAGAGTAGCTAGTAGCGAGTAGGAATGAAAGGTTGAGTAGCTATCGATGACAATAAAAATATTGTTGGTAATTTACAAGAAACTTATTACTTGCTACTTGCTACTTGCTACTCCTAACTCATAACTCCTAACTCCTAACTCCTAACTCCTAACTAAATAAACGGATAGCGGTACAGACTTTTTTAGATGATGCCTGTACCGCTGAAGCACTCGCGGGAGAAAATGCAAGTGCTGTGATATATGATTGTTAAGTTATTGTTTTCAGATTGTTTTGATTTTTTCCTCCAATCAATTATTATTTACCTTACTTCTCGCGGTTTAGTGATGAGTAGAATTTAGCTTTGCTGGCATGGTAAAACTACCGTGTGCTTTACCATTACTATTGCCATTACTGTTAGAATGTCCGTTATTACGAGCTTGAATTACACCATAACCACCGTGGTTGCGTTCGTAAATCACATTTATCTCGTTTGTGTCGCTGTTGTGGAACATATAAAAATCGTGTCCCACCAATCGCAACTGCTCCAAAGCTTGTGAAACAGTCATCGGCGGCATGGCAAAATATTTGGTACGTACTACTTCTGCGGGTAATTCGGGAGTGCGATCGCCAATTAAATCCGTGACTACTTCTTCTGAAATTAGTTCTTCAATATGATTGTTGCTATGGGCGTGGATTTTCTTATCTCGCCGTCGCTCCTTGTATTTTCGCAGTTGGCGGGCAATTTTATTCGCGACTAAATCAATGCTGGCATATAAATTTTCACTGCTTTCCTCGGCACGGATAACGTTTCCATTAGCGAAAATAGTTACTTCCGCTGTCTGTTTAGGATTAATGCGGGGATTCTTAGCTACGCTTAAATGTACATCAACTTCATTAGTAATATGTTGAAAATGACTCGCAGCTTTTTCTATCTTTTGATGCACGTATTCCCGAATCGCATCCGTGATTTCAATGTTTTTGCCGTGGATAACAAGCTTCATGAAAACTCTCCCGCTGAAATATTTTATTTGGTATAAAGAATTGAACGAAAACTGACGGTTAGTTAAAGGTAACTACCGTTTTTGTTAAGCTCCGAAACGCTGACTTGTGTAAACGATTCTTACTTAAATGCGAGATTTTCTCGTTTTTAAGTTAGCAAATGGTTTAATTAATTAATTCGTTTTTTCTACTTGGGTTAGTTATATCCGTTATAACCGGGAATCGCTTACAGACAAAACAAATCTTCTCAAAAACGCTATCCCTTAAAACCTAGTAGAAACCATACGCTGCCTAAACTTAGACTTTCCTTGAGCGTAATGGCTTATAGAGAACTCCTCCAACATTTAGCTATATATTCAAATTAACACTTCATTTTTTGCAAAACAGGTTTATGTGACTTTCCTTTAAAATCCTTTGCATTGCTTGACATTTATTGACTTAAACGAGGTAACTTGAAACACACTCGGTACCCTGCATATCTTGCCATTTACCAGTTTTCATAGTATGTCTGACACTTTAAACCGATGTTTACTATATAACCAATTAGTGATGCCATATCTAGATGCATGGAGGTGGCAAAAAGAACTTCAAGCCCAACGGGTAAATAATCCGAATTTAGATGACGTGCTGATACTGTTAGAGCATCCCCCTGTATACACTTTAGGAAAAGCAGCAAGCAATGAATTTGTTAAACTTGATATTGACAAAAATACTTATGAAGTGCATCGAATTGAACGAGGTGGAGAAGTAACGTACCATTGTCCGGGACAATTGGTAGGGTATCCAATCTTGAATTTAGTGCGTCATCGCCAAGATTTACACTGGTATCTACGTCAATTAGAAGAAGTATTAATTCGCGTATTAGCGGTTTACAAATTGCAAGGTGAACGTATACCGTCACTCACTGGCGTTTGGTTAGAAGGGCGAAAAGTAGCAGCAATTGGTATAAAAGTCTCTCGTTGGATTACCATGCACGGGTTTTCATTAAACGTTTGTCCCGATATGCAAGGATTTGAGCGGATTGTGCCTTGTGGTATCTCCGATAAAAAAGTAGCAAGTTTAGCCGAATGGATTCCCGGTATTACTTGCGCGGAAGTACGGCTTCATATTGCCCGGTGTTTTGCCGAAGTCTTTCATTTAGAATTAATCGAGCAATCTGAAGCCTAATATTTATCAACGTTGAGGTATTGATGTTAAGTAGGATAGGATGAACACTAACCTAAAATACTTTACTCGTAATTATTTATGGAATAACAAGATAGACAATTGTTAATATTTATCAACATCAGGTAAATAAACTTTACTCCTATTCCCTATTCCCTATTCCCTTATCATAGTTACAATTTTCAACGCCAACCTACTTAATCCAATTAAAATCTAAACGTATTTATTATTAATCTGTGAAAAGCGACATTTCACTAAAGTCAATCAAAATCGGTACGGTACCGAAAAAAACTGAAGTACACGCTCCACCCGTAGAAGAATTCAACGAGCGTGACTGGAAAGTCTTGGTAGAATTATTTGACAGAAAAGACAGTGACGAAATAGAAGAAGATATTAAAATTAAACTGAGTTGGCTAGCACCCGAACCTGTATGGGAAGAAGAACAGTTTGGGTTTTTGCAGGAATTTTTATAAATTTGGGAATTAGGAATTGGGAATTGGGGATGGGGCATTGGGCATGGGAAGATAGGTTTGGTAGTTGGTAGTTGGTGAAGCACTGCGTTGCGGAGGTTCCCTCCGTTGTAGCAAGTGCTGAACCCGAAGGGTAGTTGGTAATTGGTAACTCCTAACTCCTAACTCCTCACTCCTAACTCCTAACTCCTAACTCCTAACTGTTATGAATATTTACGAAGGTGGATGTCACTGTGGTGCGGTGCGTTTTCGGGTTGTAGTGGAGAATCGCAAAGCAGATGACTGTAATTGTTCGATTTGTGCTAAAAAAGGTTTCTTGCATTTGATAGTGCCGCAAGACAAGTTTAGTTTGTTAAAAGGTGAAGATAATTTAACAACTTACACTTTTAATACTGGTGTAGCTCAACATAAATTTTGTAAAAACTGCGGAATTCACTCTTTTTATGTTCCTCGCAGTCATCCCGATTGTGTTGATGTAAACCTACGCTGTCTCGATGGTGATGTAATATCGGAATTTGAAATCGTACCTTTCGATGGCCGCAATTGGGAAGATAATGTTCATAAATTAAGGGAGTAGGGAGTAGAGAATAGTAAGGAGTTAGGAGTTAGGAGTTAGGAGTTAAGAGTTAATTGTTTAAACTTCTCCTTGTCTTCTTGTCTCCTTGTCTCCCTATCTCCCTTCCCAAATTATCCGAGCATCTGAATATTGGAGAAGATAAACTGCATTGTCATGGGCTTTCCTTCAACTTCGGTGGTAATTATTCGTTCGTTAAGGATTGAATAACCGCCAAATTTTTCGTATTTGTCTTCAAATTCGCTTTTTCCACCTTTTTGTTCGCCTGTTTTTGGATCGTGGTATACCGAATCATAACGGTGAGCTAGATAGCCTGCGCCGGTGTCGTGGGTGCTGAAAGTGTTGATGGTGACTACTATACCGTGAATATGACGGTGAACTAGAACTACCTCTTTGTCGCGAATCTTATATTTGTCTCCGGAAGATTTACCGCCGACTAAAATCTCTACAGCACCAGATTCGTCGGTATCGCCGGTGCTAAAAGTATTGTTTTTATGAGAATCTTCAAATTCGCGTCTAATCCGGTGAATTGCTATTTCCCATAACTGATTGTTAATTGCTTCTTTAGCTTGTGTGTCTTCTATATCAGAAACTTCGGCTTTCAAATCAGAGCTAACGCGGACTTTTCCCTTGAATTCTTTACCATCATATTTATAAGTCACATCTGCGGTATAACCGGGGAAATTCTTGTCCCAAGTGTAACGATTGTCGTAAGCATCGCGTAAAATTTCGCGAGCAGAAGTTTGAGCTACTGTCATATTTATAAATCTATCTCCTATCATCTTTAGTTATGTTAGCTCGATTTGGGGGAAGCCCTACGTCAATCTGCCCAAGTAAGCCCGTGTGGCAAATTGAACGAAGAATATTCCAAATGTATGACTAAATATTTTGTACCATCCACAGAGGCAATTGCATTTACTTTTTTATCAATATTCCGAATACCGTAGTTGCTGAATGAATTTGTATTTTCTTCTATTTCTGAAATTAAAGATTTACATTTATCGATAGAAATAAAATTATTTTTAATCTAAAAACCTTTTTTTAAAGCGGATTTTAATTAATATTATAATGGTGCGTTAAGCGCGAAAGTTACATCTCTTTTGAGGTAATACAGCACTTTGCAGTTAAATGAGGTACATTCTTCTCTCTTGAAAAGTTGCTCTTGGGGAGCCATTGCGTTGCGGAGGTTCCCTCCGTTGTAGCAAATGGCGTGGAAACCCCCAAGACCGCACTTTATGTCCTTCGGA
>JBCCLY010000343.1:0-5193 GCA_039026655.1 Cyanobacteria bacterium P01_C01_bin.38
CTGAATTAAAGTAAAAATAAATGGAAATAAGCCAACATAAGTATTTAGTTATATATATAAAATACTTTTTAGGTTGTTGCGCGTGTAAAATAATTAATTTTTGAATTTTTAGTTGAATAAAACATATTTAGGCATAAATACTTTTAGGAAAATGTAAAATTTATTCTTGACATAATAAAGATTTTGTAAATAGCGCTAAGTAGATCGGCGTAGACAAATTGTAATCATGAACGGAGAGTAGGAACTAATGGTTTGTCTCATTAGTTTTAAAGGGTTCGTAGTTGGGACTTTTAGTCCCCCGGAGCGATAAATCGCCAACTACGAACCTTAAAATTGATAGGTTTGTAGTTGGGACTTTAGTCCTCAGAGCGCTAAAGCGCCAACTACGAACCCATTAAAACAGCCGGGGACATAACACTAAGAAGCAGGCAACGAAGAATAAGCAATAAAAGTCAAGCTTGGCGTATGGACGGTTAGTTGCAATACTGATGGTGTCAAAACATTTGTAGAAGATAACTGATGCTGTCTTTATACGATTTCTCTAATCCTTGGCTGGTAGCGGTGGGATTGAACGCCGTACTTTTAGCTATAGTTTGGCTGGTACCAAAAAAACTGCTTACTCTTGCGGGAATTCTTAATGCCTGGTTGCTGGGCGTTTTAATTTGGGGAACGCTTGGCTGGAGGGGATATGTAGTAGTTTGCGTTTATTTTGTGGTTGGCTCTGGCGTTACCCGCATCGGCATGGCACAAAAAGAAGCCGAAGGAATTGCCGAAAAACGCTCCGGTGCAAGAGGTCCCGAAAATGTTTGGGGTTCGGCTTTTACCGCAGCATTATGCGCTCTGGGAGTAGGAATTATTAATTTTTCGGGAATAAACGAAAATGTTTTTCTCAGTTCGTTGTTAATTTTGGGTTACGTCGCCAGCTTTTGCACCAAGCTTTCCGATACCTGTGCTAGCGAAGTTGGTAAAGCCTATGGTAAGCGGACTTTTTTGATTACAACTTTGCAGCCAGTGCCCAGAGGAACTGAAGGCGCTGTCAGTTTAGAAGGAACCCTCGCTGGAATCTTCGCTTCGGTGGTACTGGCAATGCTTGGTTGGGGAATTGGTTTAATCGATCTATGGGGTATTTTATGGTGTGTATTGGCAGCGTTTATTGGCACTAATTTAGAAAGCGTAATTGGAGCTACTTTGCAATCCCGATGGCAATGGTTAACTAATGAATTAGTTAACGTTCTCAACACCTTGATAGGAGCTGCTACTGCAATGCTATTTGCCTTCATCCAAGCAAATATCTAAAATATAATGTTTTCTTAAATACAAGTTGTTAAAAAATCGATAGTTATATAAGTATTTTTACGCAGCATTTATCAAGATTTGTTGCGCTATTACTATAAGATAACTTCGCATTAAAGTAGCATTATCCTTACGCGAGTGTCAGTTGAATGCGATTACTTTTTATTTTATCGCTGTATATTTTTCAAGGTATTCTCTAAGTATTAACTTTATGGAATCTTTATCGTTTTTAACCGTTGATGACCGACCAATCTCGGTAAAGCAAGCAGTACAATATCTACAAATTAGTGGAAAATTAGGTCAATTTATTAGAGATATTCTACGTCAGGATGTAATCGAGCAAGAAATTGCAGTTAGAGAAGAAATTGAACTTTCTCCCGCTTTAACCGAGCAGGCAATTATTGATTTTCGGCTTAAAAATGGGCTTAGCGAGCAACAGAAGTTTCAGGATTGGTTAAACAATAGCGGTACCGATTATGCGACGTTTCACTCTACAGTTGCTTTTGGGTTTAAATTAGAGAAACTCAAAAGTTTAGTGGCAGAGCCAAAACTTGCTGAATATTTTATTGAAAGAAAGATTTTTTTAGATAGAGTGGTACTTTCTCGGATTATTGTTGATAATCGGGAATTAGCTGAGGAGTTGTACACCCAAATCGAAGAAGGTACTAGTTTTGAGCAGCTAGCTAGGGAATATTCTGTTTCCGACGACAAAATTGTCAACGGCATGATGGGACCAGTAAGTCGCGGAACAATGCCAGACAAACTTCGAGCCGCTGTAGATGTAGCAAACCCAGGAGATATTTTAGGACCTGTAGAACTAGAGGAACGTTACGGATTGTTTCGCGTGGAACAGTTACTACCAGCATCATTAGAAGATACTCAACTTAAGCAAGCACTACAAAATGAACTGTTTGAGAAATGGCTAGCAGAGAAAATTCAAAAGCTGACAGTCAAACTGCAAGTAAAATAAATGTTTCAAATAAGGTTTCAAATCAAGCTTCAGATAATCAATCTTACCAAGCAACAGTGTTAGCTTCGCCAGCTTGGAATCAACCACCTTTATGCTGGCTGAGTGACGAACAAAAAACCCTGTTGCAAAGTCAATCGGATATTCTTGATTTTTGTTTAGGAGAGAAAATCTGGCACCAAGAAGCAGTTGGTTATCAATTTCTCATCGTTTCTGGTAAAGTTCGCCTTCGTGAAGAAGGTATTGGTAAACCGATAGCAACTTTAAAGCCAGGAGAATGGTTTGGCAGTTTAAATAATTATCCCACAGAATGTAAAGCTGTTGCAGCCAGTAAAGAAGTTTTAGTGCTGCGTACCAGTACAGATTTATGGGCAGAATTATCAACCCCGCAGATTGAAGAGTTTTGGCACGGGGATGAGGAGAGCGGAGGAAGCAGAGGGAGCGGAGGAAGCGGAGGGAGCGGAGGAAGCAGAGGAAACAATTTAGTAGAATATTCTACCCCCTCTCCCCCCTCCACCCCCTCTACCCCCTCTCCCCCACTCCCCCACTCCCCCTCCCCTGCTCCCACCTCCGGCTATCCCTTCGTCTCCAGTGCTAACAGTGCTGCTGCCTGCTTGACGATGGTGGCGCAGTATTTGGAAATTCCGGTGAAGTTGGAGTGGATGCAGCGTCAGGTACGTTCCCAACGTGCGAAAAATGTTGTGGAAGCTGCCGAAAAACTAGGTTTAGTGCTGCGGAGGTTGCAGGTTGATTGGGATGATTTTGGGCAACTTTCTTTTCCTGCTTTATTGTTGTGGGGGAATTCTGAGCAAGCTAATTGGGTGGTTGCTTATGCACGTCGCGGCAATAAATTAATTATTGGTAATCCGCAAAACCCGGATTTTACTTGTGAAAGCGTATCTCAACAACAACTTGAGAGCTTCTGGAATGGTTATTTATGGCAAGTAGAACAAACACAAAAGCAAGAAAGGTTTAATTTAAGTTGGTTTTTACCCGCAGTTTGGAAATATAAAGGTTTACTTATAGAAGTACTTCTAGCATCCTTTACCTTACAACTGCTGGGATTAACCACACCGCTAATTACCCAAGTCATCATCGATAAAGTCATGGTGCAAGAGAGTTTGGCTACTCTCGACGTAATGGCGATCGCTCTGCTGTTGGTAGGGGTATTTGAGTCGGTGTTGGGGATTCTGCGCTTATTTATTTTTACTCATACGGCACGTCGTTTAGATTTGAGTTTATCGGCGCAGCTATTTCGCCACTTGATGCGATTGCCGTTATCTTATTTCGAGTCGCGACGGGTAGGAGATACGGTAGCAAGGGTTCAAGAATTAGAACAAATCCGTCAGTTTCTTACAGGTACGGCATTAACAGTTGTTCTTGACAGTATTTTTGCTGTAGTTTACCTGGTACTAATGTTTTACTACAGCAGCACCCTAACCTTTGTAGCGTTGGCAGTACTGCCGTTATTTGCCATATTAACTTTGAGTGCAACACCAATTTTACGTAAATGGCTCAACGAAACATTTAACCGCAGTGCTGACAGTCAATCATTCCTCGTAGAAACAATTACCGGAATTCATTCGGTAAAAGCCCACGCCGCCGAGCCTGCAACCAGAGATAGATGGGAAGGTTTATTTGCTCGCTTTATCCGCACTGGTTTCAAAGCCTCCACAACTTCCAATATCAGCAGTAACATCGGCGACTTTCTCACCAAATTATCCAGCCTGTTAATACTTTGGTTTGGAGCCAAATTGGTGATTGAAAACAACTTTACCGTCGGGCAATTGGTAGCTTTCCAAATGCTTTCCGGAAGAGTTACCGGGCCATTATTAAGATTAGTTCAACTGTGGCAAAATTTACAGCAAGTACTGTTATCAGTAGATAGAATCGGCGACATTCTCAACGTTTCCCCCGAAGCAGAGCCGGGAACCGGATTAGTACTACCATCTCTAGAAGGAGAAGTTACATTCGATCAAGTATTCTTCCGTTACAAACCCAGTAGCGAACCAGTTCTTAAAGGGATTTCCTTCCACGTAGAACCCGGTCAATTTATCGGTATAGTTGGACGCAGCGGTTCCGGAAAAAGTACGCTTTCAAAACTACTGCAAAGGCTTTATCAAATCGAATCTGGACGGATTTTAATTGATGGATTCGAGCTTAAAAGCGTTGACTTAGCTTCGTTGCGGCAGCAAATCGGCGTGGTTTTGCAAGAAGACTTTTTATTTAACGGCAGCATCCTAGAAAACATTACATTAGGAAACCCCGAAATCACCGCCGAGCAAGTAGTACAAGCCGCCAAAATGGCAGTTGCCGACAACTTCATCAGCGAATTACCCCAAGGCTACGAAAGCAACGTCGGCGAAAGAGGTACCGCATTATCCGGCGGGCAAAGACAGCGAGTTGCCTTAGCGAGATTATTCCTTTTGCAAGCACCAATATTAGTATTAGACGAAGCAACCAGCGCCTTAGACAGCGAAACCGAGCAGCAAGTATTGCAAAACTTGAAAAAGACTACCAAAGGAAAAACGGTATTTTTAATTGCACATCGTTTCGCACCATTGAAACGCGCCGACTTGATTTTGGTAATGGAAAAAGGAATTATTGTTGAAAGAGGAACCCACGATGATTTATTGCAGCAAAAAGGACTTTATTATTCCCTTTATCAAAAGCAGCAGATGAATATTTAAAAGAGTTAGGAGTTAGGAGTTAAGAGTTAGGAATTAAAACCTTTGACCTTAATTGTAGGGTGTGTAACGGCTTGAATATTTATCGATAAAACTGTGAATTTTAAAATGCCGTTACGCACCATTAATTTACCGGGAAAACGAATTAACTCTCATTACCTTTTTATTTCTTTCACCATCTGAAATAATTATCAAAATTATTATTATTTATCTATTCTCGTTTTAACCCGCCTGGGGTTGAAAACC
>JBCCLY010000344.1:0-5191 GCA_039026655.1 Cyanobacteria bacterium P01_C01_bin.38
GGCACACCATTGCTTATGACAGTTGCGTAAGTCCTGAATAGGTTGTACAAATCAATCCTTAGACAGAATTAACTTCAAAAATAACTGACTGAACGTTTTTCGCTACCAATTTCCCATAAACTATGAGTGGTAAACCATTATCACATCGCACAAGAGGAGATACCCGAATTGACCGAGATGGATAACGTAACTTCTGTCATTCAGGAATCAACGCGCCGGGAATTACGGGATTTAGTACGAACTCAATTGCAAATGCTGCTCGAACAAGGTGATTTACGAGGAGCTAAAGCAATTCTCGTACCAGTGCAGCCTGCGGATACGGCAGAAGTAATCGAGGGTTTACCAGAGACTATGCACGCTTTGGTGTTTCGCTTGCTTTCTAAAAATGAAGCCATTGAAGTGTACGAACATCTCGATATTAGCGTTCAGGAAAAGCTTATAGAGCAATTTCGTTCCCAGGAAGTGCTTGATATTGTTGATAAAATGTCACCGGATGACCGTGCAAGGTTATTTGATGAGTTACCAGCTAAAGTTGTTAATCGTCTCTTAGGGCAACTTAGTCCCGCTCAAAGGCAAGCTACAGCACAACTTTTAGGTTACGAATCCGGTACTGCTGGACGACTGATGACTCCTCAATTCATTTTGCTTAAGGAGAATTTTACCGTAGCGCAAGCTTTGGAGAGGATTCGCCGTCAAGCTAATGCCAGCGAAATGATTTATTATCTTTACGTTACCGATGCTGCTAGACGTTTAACTGGAATTGTTTCGCTACGACAATTAGTAACGGCTCGCACAGAACAAACAATTAATGAAATTATCAATCGCGACCCTATATATGTTTATACCGACACAGACCAAGAAGAAGTTGCCAGAATTATTCAAAAGTATGATTTCCTCGCCGTTCCAGTAGTAGACAGAGAACAACGTTTAGTTGGTATTGTTACGGTGGATGATGTAATAGATATTATCCAAGAAGAAACTACCGAGGATATTTACGCTCTTGGTGGTGGCGTACAGTCTGATGGTGATAACTACTTTCAAACAGATTTATTTACTGTTGCTCGCAAGCGCGTTGTTTGGTTATTAGTGTTACTTGTCACAAATACCGTGACGGGAACGATTATCAAATCCGAAGAAGACATTTTACAAAAAGTTGTTACCTTAGCTGCTTTTATTCCCTTACTTACAGGTACAGGAGGCAACGTCGGCGCTCAATCTTCCACAGTAGTTATACGCGGAATGAATACCGATGAAATCCGCTCCCTGGGAACAATTCAGGTAATTGCTAGAGAAGCCCTCGCCGGTGCAATATTAGGAATAACATTAGGGGCGATCGCCACCTTATGGGCATTTTTACTCCAAGGTAATTTACAAGTTGCCATTGCCGTTGGCACTAGTTTGGTTGCAATTTCGATTTTGGCTTCAGTTTCCGGTTCCTCGCTACCGTTTTTATTCCGCTTCATGAAATTAGATCCGGCATTGATGTCTGCACCATTTATTACCACTGCTGTCGATGTCGCAGGCGTTATGATTTATTTCGGTTTGGCAAGATTTATTCTTAAACTATGATTGTTAGTTGTTAGTTGATAGTTGTTAGTTGATAGTTGTTAGTTGTTTGTAGTTGGGACTTCAGTCCTAAATATGTTTATCAATGATGGTGCGTTACGGCATTATCAAATTAAAAATTTATTTTCCTCAGATATTGGTGCCGTAACACACCCTACAATCTGCTCACTGATAACTGTTCACTGCTCACTGATAACGGTGCGTTACGGCAACATCAAATTTGTAATTTACTTTTCAGACGTACTTGTGCCGTAACACACCCTACAATCTGCTCACTGTTAACTGTTCACTGTTAACTGTTAACTGTTAACTGTTCACTGTTCACTGTTCACTGATTTATAAATCTGCTGGAGTATCGGGAGCGACGACTTCACCAACACCGATATTTAACATTGCGTCTGGAGTGATAATTAATTCGTTGAGTTCTGATACTTGTAAATTCATTTCGTCGCAAGCGTTGCTCAATTCTTGTCTAAATTTATTTAAATCATCACCATAGCCACATTGTAGAGCAGCGGTTTCTATACCTTGCTTGGCGTTTGCTTTCGCGCAGTCTACTAAATCGGTACCTTTGAGTGGTATAGGAGATGCCATATTTATATCTGTAATTAGGTTAACAATAATTATTGCTATGTTAGCAGCAGTTGTTTATATGCTCATCTCTCGAATGGTTGAAGAGGTTTTGATTCTGTAGGAATAAATTTAGTAAGCGTAGTAATAAGTATATTTTTTTAATTGGGTGTTCGTTGAATATTTGTTTGTTCGCCATTAATCGTGTCTATAAACCAAGCCAAATTTCTCATGCCAATGATAGTTGCAGCAACAGAGACAATTATCACTAGCCATAAGGTAACGGGATCTCGATTAGACATAATTACGATTAAATTATTTATTTTCTCAAGATTTTCATATTATATATTCTTCTACTGGACAGATAATTGTAATATAGCTGAAAATTTGCACCGCATAATTGGTAATTGATAACTGATAATTGATAATAAACCCATAATTAATAAAATGCTTCACATCACAGATAAAGAGTTACTAGAAAAATTCCGTTATCTTCAGTCGGGCTTGCGCGATAAGTGGAAATGTATAGATGGTGATGAAAGCGATACAAGTGATATTGATATTTTAGTAATTCCTTCTCTTAGTCTCGATCAGCGAGAATTAAAAAAAGTTGAAGGTTACGAACATTATGAAGAACGTTTATTATTTGCTTTAATTCGATTATGGAATCCCCGTAACCGTTTAATTTATGTAACATCGGTGCCTTTACATCCGAGTATTATCGATTATTATTTACAACTATTGCCGGGAATTCCTTTTTCTCATGCTCGCAATCGTTTATTGCTGCTTTCTACTTATGATTCTTCGCTCAAACCTTTGAGTCAAAAGATTTTAGAACGTCCGAGGTTATTACAACATATTCAACAAGCTTTAAGAATAGATAATTCTTTTATGATATGTTACAACTCCACTGGTTTTGAAGCGCAATTGTCTTTAAGGTTGGGAGTACCGCTGTATGCTGCTGCTCCAGATTTACAGATTTGGGGAACAAAAAGCGGCTCCAGACAAATTTTTGCTGAAGCTGAAGTTCCATTACCAGATGGTAGCGAAAGAATGTGGAATGTCTCGGATTTAGCCGAAGCTGCGGCTTTATTATGGGAGCGCGAGCCAACACTAAAAAGGATGGTGGTAAAACTTAACGAAGGAATTTCTGGAGAAGGAAATGCGCTGTTAGATTTAAGACCAATTCCTGAAGTAGCTCCCCCAAAAGCATCTCATCAACAAAGGGTAGCGGTAATTACAGAAAATTTTGAGAAGATGAGTTTTCAAGCCAAACAAGAAACTTGGGAAACATTTTCTGCAAGAATAGCCGAATTAGGAGCCATTGTAGAAGCTTTTGTAGAAGGTGAAATTAAGCTTTCACCAAGCGTTCAAGGACGGATTACACCAACGGGTGAAGTGGAAATACTTTCTACTCACGACCAAATTTTAGGAGGCCCCGACGGTCAAATTTTCTTAGGCTGTAAATTTCCTGCCGACGAAGAATATAGACTGAAACTACAGCAGTTAGGCTTACAAGTTGGTCGCAAGTTAGCGCAAAAAGGTGCTTTGGAAAGATATGGTGTAGATTTTATCGTTGTCAAGCAGGATGATGGCAATTGGGATATCCAAGCAATTGAGATTAATTTGCGAAAAGGTGGTACTACCCATCCTTTCATGACCTTAAAACTACTTACAAACGGTCGCTACGAACCTTCTACAGGCTTATTTTACTCCCAGCAAGGAAGACCCAAATATTATATAGCCACCGACAACTTGCAAAAAGACCGCTACAAAGGGCTTTTACCCAACGATTTAATGGATATTATTGCTCAACACAGACTGCACTTCGACACCGGAACCGAAACAGGTACAGTATTCCATTTAATGGGTTGTCTATCAGAATTTGGTAAATTAGGATTAACCAGCATCGGTGATTCTCCCCAACAAGCAGAAGAAATCTATAACAGAGTTGTCAAAGTTATTGACGAAGAAACCCCAAACCATGAAAATGATTTTTCATTGTTATCAAAACAAACTTTCCCTATTTCTTGGGAAGGGGTTGGTTAGGGAGTAGGGAGTAGGGAGTAGGGAGTAGTGAGGAGTTAGGAGTTAGGAGTTATGAGTTAGGAGTTAGGAGTTAGGAGTTAGGAGTTATGAGTTATGAGTTGTTTTTCTCCCCTTAACCTCATCTCCCTATGTTTTCCCATCTTCCTACAGGTAGATGAGCGAGAAGAAATTAAAATTTTGTTATTGGAAACTTTCTGTAGAAACTAGGTACAAGTGAAAGATGTAAGAGAAAGAATATCTCATGACTAAAGCGGGAGAATCCCAAATGTGGAAATTTATTTTTGTAGTGCGAGCATCTTGCTCGCTATGTATATCTAGCGAGCAAGATGCATTTCCTTACGGAAACACTGCGTTAACGCACTACCAAATTGTATTTTTGCCTGCATCGGGATGCTCCCACTAATAGTCATTCCAAATAAGAAACACATGATTTGTAGCTAGCATCTCGCTCGTTGGTAGCTAGCGAGCAAGATGCTCGCACTACGGAACTTAATTAGAATCACTAAAAGCACCCAACTCATAACTCCCAACTCCCAACTCCCAACTCCTAACTCC
Organism: Cyanobacteria bacterium P01_C01_bin.38; assembly: GCA_039026655.1. Classification (GTDB taxonomy): domain Bacteria; phylum Cyanobacteriota; class Cyanobacteriia; order Cyanobacteriales; family Nostocaceae; genus Rivularia. Next base: position 4,741 of record JBCCLY010000344.1, read on the forward strand.
TAACTCCCAACTCCTAACTCCTAACTCCTAACTCCTAACTCCCAACTCCCAACTCATAACTCCCAACTCCCAACTCCTAACTCCCAACTCCTAACTCCCAACTCCTAACTCCTAACTCCCAACTCCTAACTCCTAACTCTCAACTCCCAACTCCTAACTCTTAACTCCCCCATGCCCCATCCCCTATGCCCAATTCCCAACCTAAATTAAATGCAATTCACTGTGTAAATCCTAATTGTTCGCGCCCTTATCCCCAACCTTGGGGGAACAAATTTTGTCTTGCTTGTGGCGCGAAATTACAGTTACAAGATAGGTTTATTCCTCTCGAACGTTTGGGTTCTGGGGGTTTTGCTCGCATTTACACGGTTTGGGATGTTGAGAAACAAACAGAAAAAGTTTTGAAAGTACTGGTGGAAACTTCGCCGAAAGCGCTGGAATTATTTGCTCAGGA
>JBCCLY010000345.1:0-5182 GCA_039026655.1 Cyanobacteria bacterium P01_C01_bin.38
CAAGTGATAGCTGCTTTACAAGAAGCTGGCGTGGGTTCCATGCCGGGAACAGCAGCAGAAGTACTAGATGATGAAGTCAGACGTATTCTTTGTCCCGAAAAAACCAACGCAGCAACTTGGTTAGAAATTGTAGGTACTGCCCATCAACTCGGTTTACCCACTACCAGCACCATGTTATCGGGACATATCGAAACCGTAGAACAGCAAATTGGACATTTAGAAAAACTGCGATCGCTACAGCAAACCGCTGTAAATAAAGTTTATCCGGCTCGAATAACCGAGTTTATTTTATTACCATTTGTCGGTCAAGAAGCGCCAAAACCCCTACGAAAACGTGTTGGACGCGACCAACCAGAGTTAGATTCATCACTACTACTTACTGCTGTAGCCAGAATTTATTTAGGAAATTGGATAGCAAATCATCAACCAAGTTGGGTAAAACTAGGAATTGAAGGAGCAGCCAAAGCTTTAAATTGTGGCTGCAACGATATCGGCGGCACCTTAATGGAAGAGCATATTACCACAATGGCAGGTGCTGTAGGAGGTACCTGCATGGAAGTAGCAACTCTACAAAATACTATTACTTCTTTAGGAAGACCATTTCAACAAAGAAATACATTGTATGAAAAAGTGTAATTGGGCATGGGGCATGGGGCATTGGGGATTGGTAGTTGGTAGTTGGTAGTTGGTAATTGGTAATTGGGGGATAAAAAAATTTCAACCTTTAACCTTTAACCTTTAACCTTTAACCTTTGACCTTAGTTACTCCTAACTCCTAACTCCTAACTCCTAACTCTTAACTCTTAACTCCTAACTGCTTCACGCTTCTTCAAGAAACGATCCCTATGATACAAATACAAGATACGATGGACGTTGATTTAAGTATTTGTTCACAAATGATGCATATGAAACGCTATTGGTCACGTTTACTTGCCTTAGTTTTAGTTGTAGTCATAGGCTTGACTGGATGCTCTGGTGGCCCAGATCAATTAACTGGGGATTATCGTCAAGACACTTTAAATATAGTCAGTGTATTAAGAGAAGCTCTGGATTCACCTGATGATGCTGCAAATAAAGCAGCAGTTCAAGCAGATGCACGTAAAAAAATTAATGAGTTTGCAGCTCGCTATCAGCGTAATACTTCTGTATCAGGTTTAAGCTCTTTTACAACCATGAGAACTGCTCTTAATTCTTTAGCCGGACATTACAGTTCTTATCCAAATCGTCCCGTACCTGAAAAGTTGAAAAACCGCTTGGAAAAAGAGTTTAAGCAAGTAGAAGCTGCGCTCAAACGTGGTTCGTAATTACTGTTTAATTTTTTCACGGTTAGTAGTTAAAACTAAAAATAGCTGCTAACCGTAAATTTTTATTAATTTTTTGTTATTTTCAATTTATTATCAGTTATCCTCTATTTGCTTCAGATAAAGAATAATTTACTGTAGCGGCGTATTTGATAAAAATTATGGTTAATTTTAAAAATTATTAATATTACGCTTATATTACATAATCTTTGTATAAGAAATCTATTGCTTAGAGTTGACTTTACCTGTTATGGTCTATAATCCTTTTTCTTAATATTACTCCTATGACCTTAAAAGATTGCACAATCGAGCTTTTTAATAGCAGGAGAAGAAATTGCGTCCGCAATCTTGATTTGAGAAGGAAGTAAACTTGCTCACGATTAAGAACCTGCTTGCGCGTCTGCAAATCCCACTCTCTACTCCCCCGAACTGCGATCGCGATTACCATTTAACGTAGCCAACCTACGCCCGTTTTTGATACAGGTATTAATACCTGATGTATTTTCGATATTTTTAACAAAAAAAATATTCGATCGAACTCAATTGTCAAAAAATAGATGTATTATATCTAGCTGTAGATATTACGGTATTGTTTATGAGCAATAAAACAAACATATAATTGCGAAAAGTTGCTTACTTGACATTTAGAGAAAAATCGAATCATGATATACGGCAACAGAAACAAGTTATTAGAAGTCTATAAAATCTAAGCTGCAAAGCTCTCATTGCGAAATTATGTAATAAAATACACGTTACCGATGTAAAAGTGTATTGGGGTTGGTAATAATTTTTAATTTTATTAGTGAATATGTTTAAGCTTGCCTTGAGTGTCGCAAAGCCAAAGTTAATTTTACGACAATTGTTAGCAGTAATTTTCAGTACGACTCTATTTCTTCCTTACCTCAAAAGTCAGCCAGCGCAAGCACAAGTAACTAGAAACTGCCATATAACATCTAGCGCAGTCAAGCAAAAAGAAAAGTTACGTTTGTCAGCGCTAAAAGGCGATCGACAAGCCGCAAATCGTTATCTGCAATTAGTCAGGCAGCACTCGCAAGCAGTTCAAAATTGTCGCAGAAATACTTGGCCCCAAGTCCAAGCAATCTGGTTGCGCCTGTATCCCTGCGACATTCGAGCGGGGGCACTTGACAGAATTATGGATAATGTTGTTAATAAAGGCTACAACCAAGTTTATGTAGAAACTTTTTACGATGGGCGAGTATTGTTACCACAAAGCTCGAATCGTACAGTATGGCCTTCCGTACTTCGTGGTAAAGGTTTAGAAAACACCGATTTATTGGCACAAAGCATTCAAAAAGGGCGCGAGCGGGGATTAAAAGTATACTCGTGGATGTTTACCACTAATTTTGGCTATACTTATGCCCGCCGTAAAGATAGAGAAGAGGCGATCGCCAGAAATGGAAAAGGTCAAACCAGCCTCTACGTAGTAGATAACAGCTCTCAAGTATTTATCGATCCCTATAATTTGCAGGCTAAACGCGACTATTACCAAATGGTAACGGAAGTAATGCGCCGTCGTCCTGATGGTATACTATTTGACTACGTGCGCTACCCTCGTCAAGCTGGTAAAGATTCCATCGCAACTAGGGTTACAGATTTATGGTTGTACAGCAAATCTACTCAACAGGCATTATTTCAAAGAGCGCTAAACAACAAAGGATTAGGGTTGATTCGGCTATTTTTGAGTAAAGGATACGTTACATCATCAGATATAGCGAAGCTTGACGAAAAGTATCCTCAAGAAGGAGCACCCTTATGGCAAGGGCGCACTCCACCAATTCAACAAAAAGCACTTAGCTCTCCACAACAAAGACAACCCTTGCTGCAATCAGATTTGTGGCAGCTTTCCGTTGCTCATGCCATGCAGGGTATTCTGGATTTTGTGGCACTCGCAGCCTATCCAGCCCAGCAGGTAGGAGTTCCCGCAGGAGTAGTATTTTTCCCCGGCGGAAACAAAACAGTAGGAAAAGGTTACGATTCGCGCTTACAACCTTGGGATAGATTTCCTAATTCCTTAGAATGGCATCCTATGGCTTATGGAAAATGCGGTAATAGTCGCTGTATTGTTTCTCAAGTAAAACGAGTTATAAATACCGCTAAACCAGGAACCCAGGTAATTCCAGCTTTAGCCGGTGCTTGGGGTAAATCCGTTAGCAATCGTCCACCTTTAGAAAAACAAATGCGAGCTTTAAGTAAGTACAAGCCATACATTAAAGGAGTCAGCCATTTCGCTTACTCTTGGCAAAATCCCAAAGATGACACCGATAGAAAATTCTGTCGGGTACGTTGAGTAGTTAGGAGTTATGAGTTGGGAGTTAGGAGTTAGGAGTTAGGAGTTAGGAGTAATTAAGGTCAAAGGTTAAAGGTTAAAGGTTAAATTTCTCCTTATCTCCTTGCCTCCTTGCCTCCTTGCCTCCCCATCTCCCCATCTCCCCATCACCTGTTCCCTGTTCCCTATTCCCTATTCCCTCCTATTAATAATTAAATCCTCTGTGGCTGCAATTTCAAATAATTAATAAAATCCAATAGCTCTGCATCAGTTAATTGTTGACGCGAGCGTTTTTGATATTTTTGCTGCAAATACTCTCTTCCCTGCTCGGTAGTCCAATTTAAAAGCCTTAAATATTTATCGGATTGAGCAATTAAATCTTCGTGCAATTGTGCGGTTGTAAATTTGGGAGTAGATTGTTTTTGATTAATTTTTAAACTGACATTTTGCCCTAAAGCTTGCCAGTTGATTTCCCGATGTTCTTCCCAATTTACATCTACACTTCTGTAAGTTGCCGGATTATAAATATTGCAAAAAACAATTTTTTTCTCTCCGGGTTCAACTGCAATTGTCAGTGGATGCTGTAATTCTTCTGCACTTAATTTATCTAAAGACATTAGTAAACCTTTAGAAAAGTAGGAATCGCTTCCCGATCGCACAACGTAGGGTTTATCTGCGAGAATATATAAATCGGTTTTTTCTGTTTCCCCAAAGGAAGTTTCAACTTTTTTATTAACTTCAATTCCAGTTATTACTCCAGTCAAAGCTTTATCGTAAATCGGAATCTGCTTTGTTTCTTCCGAAAGCGCATACCAGCAGTAATCATTTTCTCTGCTTACAAAAATATATTGCAATCTTGGAATTGCTCCGAAGCCTAATTTAATATCCATACCGTAAATGCTTTTATCAATGTTTTTTACAATCTGCCCTTAATGGCTTTATATACATAATTCCCTCAACCAGAGCAAAATCAACATTCATGCTGTATTTGATAGGTAAACATAAGGAAATTTATCCCGTAAATACGATTCGACTGTTCCGGGATAAACTAATTAGCCAGTCTATAGTCAATTATAGTACTATTGTATTGTTATATAGAAAAATAAAAATAAAAATAAATGTAGAGACGTAGCACTGCTACGTCTCCCGTCACGTCTGTGGTAATTGTAGTTGCCCCTATTAACCGCCAAAAAAGTAGTTCATATTAATTTCAATATTAGTTCTTGAACCGACTACAAATACAGCCGAATCGCCAAACTTAGGGGGACCAGTAAGAATTCGAGGATTTCGAGAAAATCCGAAACCTTCTTTGGGTATACCTAAAGCGTTTGTATTAAGTTTGCCGTCACTATTTTTATCATGAAACATTGCTACAGCGTAAGTTCCAGCTTTTAAAGAAGGAATATTTAATTTTGCGTTGCCATTTCCAAGTTTGACGCACTGTGCTTTTACGGCACGTTTATTATTGCTGGGAAAACCGCGACTGCTAGAAAAAAGGCTGAAACAAACTTGTCCTTTTTGATCTTTAAGTCCTTTGACTGTGACTGAAAGATTACTATTTACGCTACCTTCAGCACTAGGTAAAAATGCTAAA
>JBCCLY010000346.1:0-5174 GCA_039026655.1 Cyanobacteria bacterium P01_C01_bin.38
ATAAACAATATAAACACCCATAAAGCTGCTCCGTAACCACGGAAATTACGGTTTTTTACTTTACGATAAGTTTTGAAGCCAGTAATTGTTAGGGCAGTGACTAATCCTAAAAATCCTAATACTCCCAATATTCCTACTTCAAACATGACTTTGGGATAGTATGTTTCTACTAATTTAGTTGGCCCCATTATCCTCGCCGAGTTGGTGGCTTTTCCTAAACCGTTTCCGAATGGATTTTTAGTATTGTGAGAAACTTCTTCAAATTGCTGGGTGATAAATTCGTAAGGTGGTGAAGCATTCCAGCGATCGATAAAGCTATCAAGTCTTTCCTGAACAACTGCGGGATTGCTGGCGATGGCAATTGTTAAAACCAAAATTAATCCGCCAAAAATGGGAACAAATCTTTTGAGGTTGGCAAGTTGTCCTGTTAGTAGCAGCAATAATACTAAGCAGGCAGGTACTAAGGCTAAGGCAATTCTTTGTCCGGAAATTACAGCATTAACAAATACAGATGCTAAAGAAAGCAAACCAACTATCCTCCATTTTGCTGATGGATCGCTGAAGCCGGTACCGAAGGTGAAGAAGGTACTGGCAATTAAAAACCATGCCCATTGCCAAGGTGCTACAAAGGTACCCGGTAGCCGAATCATCCCTTGGCTGGGACTGTAAACCAATGCACCACCAATAAAGCATCGGGCTGATAATGTTGCTTTAAATAAATCAACACCTACTGCCCCACGAGTCCCCGGACAAATGCCTACAACTAATAATGCATATTGAACAACTCCAAGCAAACAGCAAACAAGTATGAGGACAACTTGGATTCTTGATACAAACAGAAAATCTTTTTTGTTGCGAATTAAATAATAAGCACAAGTCATCAAGGGTATGTAACCCATAAATACCTTGAGTCCTAGAATCCCCATCCCCAAGGGCATTGATTTTGGTCGTGTTTTAAATACCGATACAGGAGCTGGGAAAAACTGTTCCATTGCATTAATAAACAACAGCGTACAAATACATAAACCTAATAAAACAAATAATGGCTTTTTAATACCTTGGGGGATGATAAAAGGTAAATTCTGCTTGCGGCATTTCTGCCACAGTGCCAAAACTGCCGGAACGTAAAAGCCATCTTTCGCTAATTGAAGTATGGCATTTCCACCGAGTAGATAAGTTACTGTACCTGCAAAAGGTACGTAGAAAATAAACCCGAATAAAGCTTGACGGGGATATTTATAAGAGAGCGCTAGTACTATCACTCCCATCGTCGCGGGAAGAGCTAATTTGATTCCTCCAGCAAAAAATGCTGCAATCCCTAAAACAAGACCTACTCCTCCTGATTTGGTGAGTAGGTCCATAAGTTCTTGTTTAGCTCTAGTAGCCTTACGTTTCTGGGCTAACTTTTCTTTGATAGTCAGTTTTGGCTGTTCTTTTTTCGACTGCTTTTTGTTATTTTTGCCTTTTTTATTTTTTTTACCTTTGGACTTGAGCATACTAAATTTAAGATTTCAGATTAGTAAATTAAAGATGGTTAGTAGATAGTAGTTATTTGTTAGTGGATGGTCGTCGATCGCTAATATCCAAAAGCTAACATTATTACATTGTATTCGTTGGTCTAGTTAGTCGATAAGGATAAAAAATCACAAAGAGGATATTTGATAAGCAACAAAGAACTAACTGTTGCATTTCCAACCTGTTCCCTATTGCCCGTTCCCTATTCCCTACTTATCAACAATTAACTACTAACCACTAACAACTATCTAAATTTACAATCTAAATCCCTAAAATCCTTTATGCTGCCAAATTCTGCTGCACTACATCAACCAATTGTTTTGTCCAATGGTTAGCTTCTGCGGCTGCTTCAGCTTCTACCATTACTCGGATTAAAGGTTCTGTTCCTGAAGCGCGGACTAATACTCTACCAGAATCACCCATTGCTGTCTCGGCACGGGAAATAGCATCTTGCAAAGCTTGACAGTCTTTCCAATTAACACGCTTCTCTCTGTCTTCTACTCGCACGTTGTGCAATAACTGCGGATAAGTAGAAAAGCTTCGATCTACCATTTCGGACAAAGGTACGTCTGCTTGATGTACCAAAGCTGCTATATGCAAAGCTGTTAACAAACCATCTCCTGTTATGCCGTAGTGACGGCAAAGAATATGACCGGATTGTTCGCCTCCTAACATTCCGCCAGCCCGCAGCATTTCCGCTTGTACGTGTTGATCTCCAACTGCAGTACGCGTAAATTTACCGCCGATTTGATTCCACGCTCTTTCAAAGCCCAAGTTAGCCATCACGGTAGAAACAATCAAATTATCTGGTAATTCTTGCTTCTGCTGTAAAGACTTACCCCAAAGATAAAGAATGTAATCGCCGTTAATCTCTCTTCCGGTATTGTCTACTGCTAATACTCTGTCTGCATCACCATCAAATGCAAAACCCAAGTCGGCATTGTTTTCTTCTACAGATGCCCTCAAAATGCCTAAATGAGTCGAACCGCAATTAACATTAATGCGATCGCCATCTGCCTCATTGTGTAGGGAAATAACTTCTGCTCCCAACTCTGTAAATACAGAGGGTGCTAAACCTACTGCCGCTCCCCACGCTAAATCTAAAACAACCTTCATCCCTTGAAGATTGATATTGCCGTTTAGAGGCTGTTTTAATATTTGGGCATATTCTAAAATCATCTCCGGACGCGAGTAATGCCGTCCGCAATTACTTATACTGACATAGGGTGATGATTGACCGCGTAAACCCGCTTCAATCTCTTTCTGCAATTCTTTGGATAGCTTAATGCCCGTTTCACCAAAAATTTTGATGCCGTTGTCTTCTGGTGGATTGTGGCTGGCAGAAATCATTACTCCACCGATTGCATCTGTGATGCTGCTTAGATAAGCAACACATGGTGTAGGACATAAACCTAAATACCACACCTCTAACCCAGCTGCTGTTAACCCGGCGCTCAAAGCCATTGCCAGCATATCGCTAGAATTACGAGAATCTTGTCCGAGAATTACAGGACCAAGATTAGTCGCGCGACTACGCAATACAATACCTGTCCAAAAACCCACCTGCAATGCCAAAGGTGCGCTTAATAATCCGCCGACTTTTCCACGAATTCCATCAGTACCAAACAGAGGAGATTTTGGTAACACCAAAGAATTCTGCCCGAAACCGCTTGCAGAGGCTTTTTTCCATCCATTAACCTCACCAGCAAAATCCTCACGAATACCTTCGCGACTTCTAGTTACAAATGATACCATAACTTTAGAAAGCTCCACACACTCACACAGGAGAATAACACTTTATACTTGTTTGAACAATTCCCATTGAATACCTTTTCATCAGGACTGTTTAATATACCGTTTTTATTTTTCTCTCTATAAATTTATTCTAATTTAGACTCTTTTAAGCAAACATACTTATAAATTATATCAATCAAATATGAAGATTTAATCAAGTCGGTATTATCCCTGATAGTATTAGAAACTTGTTTGAAGTGCATTTGAAGTTGGTTTAAAGCTATTCCTAAGTTAATTATGTTATTTCTATAAATTATGCTATTTACATATTCAAAAGCCTATTTTTAGAAGAGATGATATACCAATTAACTGCATCTTTCCACAATAGGATTAACACATAGTATGATGTCAAAAACAATACTTGGAAATCTACTGGATACTTTATAGAAAAACTAATAAAGGTTTAATAATTTAAATTTTTGTAATAAAACTTAACAAAACTACAAAGCTTCTTGGATGGATATAAGCTGTGTATCGTAATGTCAAAACCGACTTATCGAGTATGCTTAAGAAATTTTAATAGAAATAATCGTCAATTAGCTCTAATGTTACTTTTTAGTAGTTGTTTTCAGTATGGACATTTACAGATGAAGGAAGTTGAGTGATAGATGCACTCAGTGATGAATAGTTCTCCCACTGTGAGTAAACATCTAAGAGCTTCCATTCATTCAAAACTTCATACTTTGAAACCACCAGTAGAATAGTTAACCTTTTATTGTTGAGAAATTTAGCATGAGTAGCAATTTAGCAACCAAATTACGTGTAGGCACCAAAAAAGCCCACACAATGGCAGAAAACGTTGGTTTTGTTAAGTGCTTTTTAAAAGGAGTAGTTGAGAAAAATTCTTATCGTAAATTAGTTGCCAACTTTTACTACGCTTACACTGCGATGGAAGAAGAGTTGGAAAAACACGCTAACCACCCAGTTGTTTCTAAAATAGACTTTAAGGAACTTTATAGAAAGCATAGTTTAGAACAAGACCTTAGCTATTATTACGGTGCAAACTGGCGCGAACAAATCAAGCTATCGCCAGCAGGAGAAGCATACGTAAATCGCATTCGGGAAGTATCGCAAAACGAACCCGAATTATTAGTAGCGCATTCCTACACTCGCTATTTGGGTGACTTATCCGGCGGACAGATTTTGAAAAACATTGCTCAAACAGCAATGAATCTATCAGAAGGAGAAGGTATTGCTTTCTACGAATTCGATCAGATTGACGACGAAAAAGCATTTAAAGCAAAATACCGTCAAGCTTTAGATGAGATGCCCATCGACGAAGCAACAGCAGATAAAATCGTTGATGAAGCAAATGCAGCTTTTGGCATGAACATGAAAATGTTCCAAGAGTTGGAAGGTAATTTAATTAAAGCGATTGGGCAGATGTTGTTTAATACTCTTACTCGTCGTCGCAATCGCGGTGGTACTGAAACCGAATTGGCAACCGCTGACTAAGATTTGAATTTAATCTTGGAATCTTGAATAACTAATTTTTAGCTAAAGCGGCAGAAGCCCCACACTTACTTGAAAAGAAGTGTGGGGACGCGAATAATGCGGGAAGCATAGCAGAAGCCGCATTTTCGCTCATGAATCCCGGATAAAAGCGCCGCGTCCTCAAGAACAATGTTAATTTTTGATTAACGAGTTATTAAGGGCAGCGGCGCTTTTATCAATAACAAAGCATATCATGGTATGATGTAAATGTAGGTGTAGTCCAATTAAATGCAGAAATGCAGCCTACAAATAAAAAAAATCAGTAAAAAGCCGGTGCGGAGGGGCATCCCGTATCGTTAATAAAGCATCTCCTTCGGAGACGCTGCGCGAACGGTTAATGTTCGATGGGATACCAGGAGTCGCCGAGAAGC
>JBCCLY010000347.1:0-5132 GCA_039026655.1 Cyanobacteria bacterium P01_C01_bin.38
AACAGCACCGCTTTAAGTTTTGCTGAATTGGAAACCAAAGCCAATCGGTTAGCGCATTATCTGATTCGTAAAGGTATTGGTGCCCGAAGCTTTGTAGGACTATGTATGCAACGCTCTTCTATGTTAGTAGTAGCAATCTTAGCAATTTTGAAAGCTGGTGCTGCTTACGTTCCCATTGATGCAAGTTATCCGCAGGAACGAATTAATTTTATTCTCGAAGATAGCGGTATTTCTTTACTTTTAGCAGAGCAAGATACGGTTTCTCAAGTATCTGCTTGCGATAAGGAAATTGTTATTTTAGAAAATGTTGCTTCCGAATTAGAAAATTACAGTACTGCACCAGTTGAAACGAGAATTTTACCCCAGCACCCAGCTTATGTAATTTATACTAGTGGTTCTACGGGTAAGCCGAAAGGATGCATTGTTACTCACAACAATGTAATTCGTTTGTTTAAATCGACAGAAGAATGGTTTAATTTTAGTCGCAACGATGTTTGGACTCTCTTTCATTCCTACGCTTTCGACTTCTCAGTGTGGGAATTGTGGGGAGCGCTGCTTCACGGTGGTAAAGTGGTGATTGTTCCCGATTGGACGAGAAAATCCCCTCAAGAATTTTTGAAATTACTCAAATCGGAACAGGTTACAGTATTAAATCAAACACCTTCTGCATTTAAACAGTTAATTCAGGCAGATGCAAAACAATCAGAAAAATTATCTTCTCTACGTTATGTGATTTTTGGTGGAGAAGCTTTGGAACTGCAAAGCTTACAGCCTTGGTTTGACCGTTACGGCGATGGAAAACCAAAGTTGATTAATATGTACGGTATCACCGAAACTACGGTTCACGTCACCTACAGAGAAATTACCCAAGCTGATGTAAAAATGAATCGCGGTAGCGTTATTGGCGAACCAATTCCCGATTTAACCGTTTATATTTTAGATGAATATCTAGAACCAGTTCCCGTTGGAACTCCTGGAGAATTATATATTGGTGGTTCGGGAGTTACCCAAGGATACCTACATCAGCCCGGTTTGAGCGCTCAACGGTTTATTCCCAATCCTTTATCGAAAAAAGTAGGTAGCCGTCTTTACCGCAGTGGCGATTTAGCACGTCGTTTACCAGATGGAGAATTGGAGTATTTAGGACGTTCTGACCATCAAGTAAAAGTACGTGGTTTCCGTATCGAATTGGGTGAAATCGAATCAGCTTTAGTATCAAATCCGCAGGTCAAAGCAGCCTATGTCACTGCTGGAAATGGTCAGATAGTAGCTTACTTTGTGTCAGAGAAAGAAAATTACACTGTAGTTTTACGCAATTGGTTAAAGTCAAAGTTACCGGAATATATGGTTCCAGCTACTTTGATGCAGGTAGAGTTAATTCCACTCACGGCTCATGGTAAAGTTGACCCTAAAGCCTTACCTCAACCAGATAGAAGACAATCGCAACCAGATTATATTGCACCGACTTCGGAGATTGAAGCCAAGATTTGCTCGTTAATGGCTGCGGTATTGGGATTGGAAAAAGTAGGAATTAATGACGATTTCTTTGAAATTGGTGGGGATTCTCTCAAAGTGACTCAATTAGTAACGCAGTTACGGGAAACTTATCAAACTGATTTACCTTTACCACAGGTTTTCGACCATCGCACTCCTCAAGCATTAGCTGTTTTGGTTCAAGGTTCTATAGGTTCGCGAGTTACTACGAGTATCAAGAAAGCGAGCAGGAATAAACGGAGAGTGAAGTTGGATAATGATGGTTTGTTAGTCGGAAAAGTGGAGTAATATCATGTCCGGAGTAGGGAGTAGGGAGTAGGGAGTAGGGAGTAGGGAGTGGGGAGTGGTGAGTAGTGAGTAGTGAGTAGGGATTTTTGCCATGCCCCATGCCCAATCCCCTTCGGCCCCATGCCCTAATTACACAGATTATCCCATAGCTTATCATGTGACTCTCTCTAAATCAGTGTCTGAGATTAATTGATATTTTAAATCGGCAATACTGAAAAAAATCATAAGGAATTTTGGCGTTGCTGATTAAAAGTATGAATAGCCCCCCAACCCCCAATTCTGGGGGGGGAAATATAATTTAAAGTCCCCCAATTTTGGGGAGCCACTTGCGTGGGTCGTCTTCTCTCCGTTGAGCAAAGTGGCATGGATTTAGGGGGCTACCGTTAGTTGGTAACAATAAATTCATATTTCAATTCAGCAACGCCTAAATTTTAGTTGCCATCGCAACCCGAGATAGTCAATCGACGTTCCGGGGTTGTAGCACCTCACTTTTCCGCATTGCTGCCTTTAATCTATACTTAAGCCATATTTCCCTAAAGTTAAGCCCGCTTCATGCTTTAATCCTTAACTTTTCTGTATCGACTCTTGTGGTTTCAAAGTATATAAATAAAGAAATACCTATTTATCTATATTATTACTTTATTGTCTGTGGAGGTATCGAATCGCTACCAACTTGATTCATACCGAAAATATCTACTGCCAAGAATTTCTATCAAAACATAAACAACTGAGATACTTTTTAATTATGAGTCTCAAAAATCAAATCGAAAATATTTTCCCCCTTACCCCTTTACAAAAGGGATTACTATTTCATAGCTTATACGATACAGAATCCGGGGTTTATTTTGAACAATTAAATTGTCTTTTAGAAGGTCACGTATCTGCAACTGCTGTTAACCAAGCATGGCAAACTTTAATTGACCGTCACCCGATTTTACGCACTGCTATTGTTACCAAAGGACAGACGGAGCCGGTACAAGTTGTTTTCCGTAATATTAGCTTCGAGGTGGCTCAAGAAGATTGGCGCGGTTTAAGTGTGTCAGCACAAAACAGCCGCTTAGAAGAATTTTTAGCAGCAGATAAACGCCAAGGTTTTGCTATCAATCGTCCTCCATTAATGCGAGTAACTTTAATTCGTTTGAGCGAAACATCTTGGCGATTAATTTGGAGTCACCACCATTTATTGCTTGATGGTTGGTCGATGCCATCATTAATGCGGGAGTTTTTTATACTACATAAAGCTGCTTGCGATGGTGTGGAAATATCATTACCATCAGTGCGTCCTTATGGTGATTTTCTGGCATGGTTAAAACAAAAAAATTCCCAGGATGGCGAATCTTTCTGGCGGGAATATATGCAAGGTTTTACAAGTCATACACCCCTCTCTTTGGTAAGGAGAGGGGATGGGGGTGAGGTAAGCCAAGAAATTAGACTGCAACTCAACTCCGATGAAACTGCTTTTCTAAAACGATTAGCCCATAATTGTAGAGTCACCTTAAATACCGTAATTCAAGGTGCTTGGGCAATTTTACTTAACCGCTACAGCCGCAACCAAGATATCGTTTACGGGATTACAGTATCGGGAAGACCTCCAGAACTTCCTGGTGTAGAGCAGATGATTGGTCCTTTCATTAACACTTTACCTTTACGGGTTTCTGTATCCCCAGAGCAAAAACTTGATTCCTGGTTACAGAAGCTACAAAAACAGCAAGCTAAAGTGCGGGAGTTTGAACATTCCAGCCTTTTAGATATTCAAAAATGGAGCGAAGTACCCAGAGGAGAAGCACTATTTGAAAGTTTGCTTGCTTTTGAAAATTTCCCAGTTGATAAATCTTTAAAAGCAGAAGATTTTGGTTTAAATGTTACAGAAGTATCTTTCTTTGAAACTACTAACTATTCTCTGACTTTGGTAGTAGTTCCCGGAGATGAACTACTATTTAAATTAACTTTTAATACAAAAACTTTTGATTGTGCTGCGGTGGAATTGTTGTTACAACAATTGCGCTATCTATTAATTAACATGGCATATAATCGCAACGCACTTTTAGGTCGTTTGTCTTTATTATCTTCTGATGATGAAACTGCAATTTCTACAGAGAAGAAATATATTACTCCTCTATATAGGTCTCTAGCTGCAACTTTTGCTCAAAGCGTAAAAAATTACCCAGAACATATTGCGCTTACTTTTGGGAAAGAAAATTTAACTTATCGAGAATTAGACAACCGCTCCAATCAAATTGCTCGCTTTTTACAAAAACAGGGGATTGGTTTAGAAACACGGATTGTTATCTGTTTGGAGCGCTCTTTAGACTTGATTGTTGCTATGTTGGGAGTCCTTAAAGCTGGAGGAATTTACGTTCCTGTTGACCCCAATTATCCCCGAGAACGGATCGAATTTACGGTTAATGATTGTGAAGCGGAAGTAATTTTAACTACTACGAATTTTGTTGCCCTATTTCCAGAAAATGCAAACACTATTTGTCTGGATGCTCAAAATGCACCTTATTTAAATGAAAGTAATAGAGCTGTTCCGATTGATTCAATCAAACCAAATGACGGTGCTTATGTAATTTATACTTCCGGTTCTACGGGTAAACCCAAGGGAGTACTAGTTACGCAAAATAATGTACTTCGTTTATTTCAAAGTACAAATCATTGGTTTGGATTTAATCAAAATGATGTTTGGACTTTCTTCCATTCCTTCGCTTTCGACTTTTCTGTATGGGAAATTTGGGGAGCTTTATTACATGGAGGAAGGCTAGTTATTGTTCCCTATGACGTTAGTCGCAATCCCCAAAGTTTTTGTCAACTAATTCAAGAAGAAAAAGTAACGGTACTAAATCAGACACCTTCAGCATTCACGCAATTTTTAGCAGCAGAAAATACCTTAAATTCACCAGCAGCAACCACATTAAAGTCGATTATTTTTGGTGGTGAAGCTTTGAATTTACAAAGTTTGCTTCCTTGGTTTGAGCGTCACGGTGAAGCAACACGCTTGGTAAATATGTATGGTATTACCGAGACGACTGTACACGTTACTTATCGAGAAATTAGCAAACAAGATATAGAAAATACATCCGGTAGCTTGATTGGGGTTCCAATTCCCGATTTGCAATTATACATCCTAGACTCTGACGGAAATCTTCTTCCCAAAGGGGTTGCGGGTGAAATGTATGTCGGTGGTGCTGGAGTGACTCGTGGCTATCTCAACCGTGCCGAACAAAATAAAATTCGTTTTGTGCGGGATAAATTTTCATTAAATATTTCTGCTCGTTTATATCGCAGTGGTGATTTAGGTCGTTTTCTTCCTAATGGTGATTTAGAATATTTAGGACGTATAGATAATCAAG
>JBCCLY010000348.1:0-5127 GCA_039026655.1 Cyanobacteria bacterium P01_C01_bin.38
ACATGTACTAAAATCAAACATTTGAGTGAGTTAGTAAATAGGGAGCAGTGATGCATGGCATCCATACGCGAATTGCACAATCAGTTAGTTAATAAAGAACGCTCTGCGGTTGAAATTGCCCAAGAGGCTTTGAATTGCATCGAAAAATTGGAGCCGAAAGTTCACAGTTTCTTGCACGTAACCCAAGAAAAAGCCTTGGAGCAAGCGCGACAAGTGGATGCCAAAATCGCCGCTGGGGAAGAAATTGGTTTGCTTGCAGGTATTCCTATTGGTATCAAAGATAATATGTGTACCAAGGGAATTCGTACTACCTGTGCTTCAAAGTTTTTGGAAAATTTTATACCACCTTACGAATCAACCGTTACCCAAAAGCTTGCTGATGCTGGCGCTGTGATGGTGGGTAAAACCAATTTAGATGAATTCGCGATGGGTAGTTCCTGCGAAAGTTCTGCTTACGAGACTACAGCGAATCCTTGGGATTTATCTAGGGTTCCCGGTGGTTCTTCTGGTGGCTCTGCGGCGGCTGTGGCTGCTCAAGAATGTACTGTTTCTCTGGGTTCCGATACCGGAGGTTCAATTCGTTTACCCGCATCTTTTTGTGGTGTAGTAGGAATGAAACCAACTTACGGACTGGTTTCCCGTTACGGTTTAGTGGCTTTTGCTTCTTCTCTAGACCAAATCGGACCATTTTCCCGCACGGTAGAAGATGCAGCCATACTCTTAAATGAAATTGCGGGATATGACCCCAAAGATTCTACCAGTTTAAAAGTTTCTATACCTAAATATACGGAAAGTTTAAGACCAGATTTAAAGCCTAGAGGTAAACTGCGAATCGGTATTATTAAGGAGACATTTGGTGAAGGATTAGACTCACAAGTAGAAGCAGCAGTCACCAAAGCCATAGATACCTTACAAAAATTAGGCGCAGAAATTCATATCATTTCCTGTCCCAGATTTCGCTACGGTTTACCCAGTTACTATATAATTGCTCCATCCGAAGCATCAGCAAACCTGGCTCGTTACGATGGAGTTAAATATGGTTATCGTGCAGAAGAAGCAGATAATCTTTTATCCATGTATACTCGCACCCGCTCCACAGGTTTTGGTGCAGAAGTAAAACGCCGGATTATGATTGGTACCTATACATTGAGTGCGGGTTACTATGACGCTTATTATTTAAAAGCTCAAAAAGTTCGTACATTAATCAAGCAAGACTTTGACAATGCTTTCAAACAAGTAGACGTATTAGCTTGCCCCACCGCACCAATCGCAGCATTTAAAACAGGGGAAAAAACTTCAGATCCCCTCAATATGTACTTAACCGACTTAATGACAATCCCCGTAAACCTAGCCGGATTACCAGGAATAAGCATTCCCTGCGGCTTCAACGACGAAGGAATCCCAATCGGACTGCAATTAATCGGTAAAGTACTCCGAGAAGATCAGCTATTTCAAGTAGCCTATGCATACGAACAAGCTACAGACTGGCATTTGCGGACACCAAGTTTAATTAGTTAGGAGTTAGGAGTTAGGAGTTAGGAGTTGGGAGTTGGGAATTGGGGATGGGGGATGGGGGATGGGGGATAGGGTAATTGGTAATTGATAATTGGTAATTGTTAGGAATTATCTTCCCCCTCTTCCCCCTCTCCCTTACTCCCCTTCCGGTGTATAAGTAACAGTCTTGGGATTATTCGGATCGCCTAGGGGTACTGGTTCCTTTTGATTCACTGAAACAAGTACTGCACCGGCGTTACCGGAACGTATAACTAATTCTTCTTTGGCATCAAAGCTTTTTTTGTCTCCTTTATTCAATGTTCCTTCAAATACTTTTTTACCGTCGGTTATTACTCTTACCCAGGATTCGTCTTGTACGTCTAAACTAATTTTTACACCTTCAATGGGTTTTGGTGTTGGTGTTGGTTTTGGTGTTGGTTTTGATGCTGCCTGTGTTGTAGTTTTTGGTTTTGGCTCGGTTTTCTGTTCCGAAGCGCTCGATGAATATTGATTTTGACTAACAGTTTGCTCTGCTGGTTTGGGACCTAATACGTAAAATAACCCTAAAGAAGCACCAATTATTAATAAAACGTAAGGTACTGCTAAAGGTATATATATATTTGATTTATTGTTTACACTATTGTTTTCTTGTGGTGTCGGTGGAGGGCAAGCAATAGCGCCAAATTCTTGACTAATTGCCGTACCATCAATTCCGATCGCGTCTCCATAGCGACGCACAAACCCTTGAATATAAACTGGTTCGGGTAAATCCTCAAATCTCCCTTCCTCTAAAGCATTTAAAAAAACAGGACGAACAAGTATTTTGGCTGCTACTTGCTCTATATCTATGCCTTTTTGTTCTCTTATTTGCTTTAATTTTGTGGTTATCTCTTTAAGTTTCTCCCCTTGTTCTTCGTTTAACAGATTCACTCTCGTCTCCCAGTAGTCTTTAGTGTCTTATATTCAACAGAGAAATTACTGAAAAAGATGTATACTATACCACTTTTTCATTTAATTTATCAAAAATTATTTTCCAATAATACATTTTTATCGCAATGCTATTTACTGCTCTGTATGAGTTACATAACTCCTCCCTACTCCCTACTCCCTACTCCCTACTCCTTAATCCCATTTCTTAATCAAAAGACCTACTATTTACTTTGAATTAAAATACATCTAAATCGCGATCGCTAATTTAATAACTTTTCATCTTTAATTAAAAATCAACTATGAGGATCTACGCTTGTTGTACGCTAAGAGACTATAGATAGCTTCATAACTAAAATTTCATCCAGTTATCAAAAAAGACAAGCAATTATTAACCCTAATGGTAGATGTCATTATAGCCTTTATCGGCTATTCCTTGAAATTAACTATCTTAGTAGTAGAAATAACATATTTATTTAATATTTGAGAATCGAAATATTAACACAATGATTTAACTAATACATTTAAACGGAATTATCTTCTAATAAAGTTTGTCATCCCTCTAAAGTAATACTTCTATACAATATAAAGCAACTTTATCAAATAAACAATTTAGAACGCTATTTTATCCGGCTGCTTAGCATAATTTAATAATCAGTTAAAAATCAATATTTATTACTATCAAGTTTTACTATCGCTAAGTACATTTGGAGAAATAAAATATACCTTAAGCCGAATTAAGGGGTAGAGATAGCTTTCTTGTGATTATAGTAATTGCAATCATCGTGTAGAAATTGGGAACAAAAAAGTACTTATAAAATCTTTATTACTAATTACGGATGATAGCAAAAAGCATCTGCTCTAAACATGATAATTTTTCCTTGAAAAGCATATAGGGTTTATACGCAACAATCCGGAAATGTCAAGAAAAGTGAGAATAAATTACACAGGTAAATTTACGTTCTCGCTAATCGTTGCTTCATTTACTTTTGTAATTATGGTTATGACATCTATGTATTCTTTATCAGTTCCCGGACAACCCAATATTGAAATTTCTCAAGATGAATTGCGCTCGCTATTAGGTGAAATAGAAACAGAACTTCACAATAGCAAGGTTTATCGTCGGGCGATCGCCACAGTACAAAAGTTGCTGGGGCCTTCCTCGGATCAAGCAAAGCTGTTGTTTAAAGCAATCGGCAGAGAAGCCATCGGTGTCGCTTTTCGGCAGCTTTCGTTACATAGTCAGACAGTTGCAAATACAACTCCAGAGGTTGAGGAAGAGATTGAAATCGAAGTAACTTCGGAGCCACCAGCTAACGAATTATCTAAATGTTTGACAACTGTGCCACCAGCATCTTTAGCTACCAATATCGTCAAGCAAGAAGCATCTCCTAAAGAAACTGCAATTACAAACGCAACAGCAGCAAAACCAAAAGATAGCTCGAATAGCAATCCTTTAAAATGGCTTGGAACTGGAAAACCTTCCAAAGCAGAAATTGCAAAGCAAGCTAGAGCCGAACAACGTTTAGAAAAGTTTCGCGAAATCGGACAGCATTTGAAACAGGGTAGAGAAGCTAGAGGGCTTTGCATGAGCGACCTGCAAATGTATACTCATATTCCAGTACGTCAAATGGAAGCTGTGGAAAGGGGTGACATGGAATCCTTACCAGCAGAAGTATACGTTCGCGGTTTCATTCGAGTCATGGGTAATGCTTTAGGATTTAACGGTACTGCCTTAGCTGCATCTTTACCATCATCAGAAACACAAGAATCTCTGGTTCCTTCATTATTCCAGTCAGATAAAAAGACTCCAAAATTTGGATTAGATGTCAGCCCGATGCATTTGTACGTTGGTTATACAGCACTTGTAGCCGGTGCCGTTGGAGGATTATCTTTAGTACAACAAACCAAAGCTGAGAAACCAGTAGACAATCAAGTAACACCTGCTACTCAAGTTTCTCAATCATCCAAGCACCAAGAAATCAGTGCAAAACCAGGTATCAAATCTAGTGATGCGGGGATAACCATCGGTTCTGATATTGCTCCACCAGAAGCTCTTTGATTAGATATTAGAATTTAATGGCGATTTATCAAAATGATTGCGTGAGATGGGATTAAAAATATATTCGTTTATCATGCACGCAATCTAAAATCGCGCTTATTGTTTATTATCAAGAAGGAAAAGGGAATGGGGAATAGGGAACAGGGAACGGGGAATAGGGAACAGAGCTTGACTTAGCTGCCGATTATATAGACAAGACTGTACAACATTAGTCGAGTAAGACAATGCTATTGTTACAAAAATAGTTCTTAAAAGTAACGACGATAAGGATATTAGTATTAAAAAAAATCACAATTACAAGTTACTTGAAAATTGGAATTCAATATAGCTGCCCTTCTGCATGAGGTGCTGCTCAAAAAATTATACACCATGCTACGGAATCATCACGCGGATTAACATTTATTAACAAAAAAAATCCGCCCCGAAACCGTGATGAAGATGCCTCCCTTTAAAAAATGGAGCTATCGTTTAGGAGGAATTCAGAAATGGATTTATATCCAGTTTATTTTTGGTCGTGCCTTAAGTTAAAATATTATGATATAGCTTACAGTTGTTAAAAGTATCTTGTTGATGTCAGAATATATATTGCTTGGAATTAAAACAAAATTAAATTTAAATGTCACTCAGAAAGTTTTAATGTCTAA
>JBCCLY010000349.1:0-5115 GCA_039026655.1 Cyanobacteria bacterium P01_C01_bin.38
TGAAGCAGCAGTAACGCTTGCCGAACAAGGAACAATAAGTTTTCAAGACTTCTTCCGCTGGTTGCGCGATAGCGGCTATCTCAACCCTGGCTTCTGGATTGATGGCGGTATGGTAGCACTTCTACCAAAGATTTTAATGGTAGTGGGTTCTTACTTACTAGCTTGGTTTTTACGAGTTTATTTCCCCTTCACCTGGACTTGGAGTTTAGCTAGTGGTTTAGTTGCAGGTAGTTCTGGATTATTTTTCCTCAAAGGATTGTACATCTTCGATCTTCCTCAATGGCCTATGCGTTTACTTGGTAGTTCCATTCCCGAACTAGGTAATACCTTACAAGGAACCAATCCTTTCAACCCATTATTTGCCAGTGTTTTAGCACCAATTGTGTTAATGGCAGTGCTATTAGGCAATACAAAATGGAAGTGGTTCGCTATCGGTTCGAGTTTGGGAGTTGCAGCTTGTTTAGCAGTAAGTTCCATAACAGATCCAGCCGTTTGGGGGCTAGGTAATGGTATGTTAGCTCGTGGATTTTTAATTGGTAACGCAATACTTTGCTTTATGCTGGCTCGTTTTACAATCAAAAACGACGAACAAACAGCTTAAGTGAAAAGGGTTAGTTGTTAGTTGATAGTTGTTAGTTGTTAGTTGATAAGTTGCACCCTCCAGGTAAAAGCTATTTCTCAACTCCTAACTCCTAACTCCTAACTCCTAACTCTTAACCACTAACCACTAACCAATAACAAATATGAGCATTAAAGTTAAAGGAACTGTTGAACGCCGCGATATTGGCATGGGTGCTTGGGCATTCGTCGGTGAAGATGGGAAAACTTATGAAATCATGAGAGGAGCAGATAAAAGTCTACTTCAAGCAGGACAAAAAGCAGAAGTAACCGGAGATGTACGCGAAGATGTGATGACTGCTGCTATGATTGGCCCCGTGCTAGAAGTAAAATCTTTCGATCTCGTTTGATATAAATGTAGAGACGCGATATATCGCGTCTCTACAAGAGTTTAGGTTAGATTGATACAATATTTAACTAATTGCTGCTTTCATCAAGGAGCGATTGCAGACGAGTTCTAAATTCTCCTTTAGGATGTCCTCCTTTCACTTCACCCACGATTTTGGGTTCTTCTTCTGGAGAATCGCAGACAATATAGGTAGGCCATCCCATTTCTGATTTATCTGGATACTGAGTTAATAAAACTTTACGATATTTGCGGTAGGTAGCGGTATCCTGCATTTTGACATCAATAAATTGTAAACCAAGTTCTTCAACCACCTTTTTGTCGTAAAAAGACATTTTGTGACAAATACCGCAGTCTTCGCTAGAAAATTTAATTACAGATAAAGGCATAATTTTAAATTTTAGCTATATAAAATACAACACGAAATCATACCATAGAAAACAATTAAAAAAAGGCGGAACTTTTTATCTTGCTGAATCGACTGGTGATATCAAGCAAGGTATGCGCCTGTATTCGATTAAATGGCTTTAATTAGCTACCTTTTTCAGTTACCGGTTATCTAGGATAAGTAATCAACAATCGCGATAAGCTGGAGGCTGACGCTTGGCGTATCGTAATTATTTTAGGGCGCTATTTACCGATCGTATTGTCAGCTTATCGGCGAATTATTAGCAGTAAAGAATCAAAAATTCTTCTGTAAAATTTGTTTACGTAGTACAGGGAAATCTTAAAAAATAAGAAACACGCTACTTGCTTAGTATTTACATCTAATTGAAAGCACTATAAGTGTTGATGTAGCTCGATTATAAGGAAATTATCAAGTGATAGAGAAACAGGCTATGACCTTAGAGGTTGCTTCTATCCAAACTAGTCATATCAAAGCTTACAGCAATCATTTTCCAAAAATTTGAAAGTTTAGATACAATATACTTTTTTGTAAAAAGTGTGTTAAATTAGATACATTACTTAAAGATATTTAACTAATTAGTAGTTCTTAGAGGTTATACTTGGAGAATAGCTAGTTAATTGCAAAGAATTTAAGTTGTATTACTTAAGAAAAGATACTTAGAGCGATCGATTTTCTTAAGGTGAGTTAGTTATCAGATTGCATCTAAGAATTTCGATTTTTCTGGTAAAAATCAAATCGCTGAAGAAGCTTGCAAGCAAAGCTTTACTTTGATTTTCAGAATAAAAACCCCCAGCGTGCTTGTAGGCTTACCGGGGGAGTTAGTTATCAGGGTGCATCTACCAATTATATGTACCGTATTTAACTGCCACTTTCCGGATAAAACCGTATAAATATGTTTAAGTGTACAAATCAAACATACAAAAATCCCCCAGCTTGCTTGTAGGCTTACTAGGGGAGTACAGTTATCAGGGTGCATCTACCAATTCTATGTACTCTACCTAAAGAATACTTTCCGGGTAAAACTTAATTAAATACAAAAAACCCCCAGCTTGCTTGTAGGCTTACTAGGGGAGTTAGTTATCAGGGTGCATCTACCAATTCTATGTACCGTATTTAACAGCCACTTTCCGGATAAAACTGTATAAATATGTTTGGGTGTAGAAATTAAACATACAAAAATCCCCCAGCTTGCTTGTAGGCTTACCGGGGGAGACAGTTATCAGGGTGCATCTACCAATTCTATGTACTGCAACTAACAGGCGTTTTCCGGATGAAACTGTATAAATTATGTTTGGGTGTAGAAATTAAACATACAAAAATCCCCCAGCTTGCTTGTAGGCTTACTAGGGGAAACAGTTATCAGGGTGCATCTACCAATTCTATGTACTGCAACTAACAGGCGTTTTCCGGATAAAACTATAATTAAAGACAAAAAACAGTTTATGTATCTACCTGTAGGCTAATTAAAATAAATTTATATCAGTGTGTTTTTATAAAAGTAAGTAGCTAATTAGACTCTATTTTGCATAACTGATTTATAATTCAATATAAAAACCCCCAGCATACTTGTAGGTTTGCCGGGAGAGTTAGTTATCAGGGTGCATCTACCAATTAAATGTTCTAAAGTTAACAGAGGTATTCCGGATAAAACTGTATAAATATTTTTTAGTCCTAAAATTAAATAAAAAAATTAGGTCGCATATAGGTGAAGTTGGTAGATTCATATTATGAGTACATCTACTAGCCAAATGTTCTTAAGTTAACCAGCATATTGTGTGTAAAATATAAAAACTATTACTTATAGTGATAAAAACCATAAAAAAACCCCTAGTGGAAGGCAGTCAACTAGGGGAGTGAGTTATCAGGGTGCATCTACCAAGTAAATGTTCTAAAGCTAACCAGTATCTTCCGGATAAAATCATCAAAATGCTGATAAAAGTTGTATACCGAGCAACCTATATCAAAGCGTTTTGTATATGCCCGAGTATTTTCCTTCTTACTTTTCAACGTTTAGCTATTTAGCTGTAACGACGGGTAACAACGAAAAATATGCAGAAAAATATTAGTTTTACTGAGGAATTAAAGTACAAAGCGCATATATAAATAAGTTAGTTCTAGGCACTTCTAGTTGAATCCGGATAAAGTTGTAAAAGTAGATAAACCAAAAAACCACTCTAAAATCAGAAACATGGAAGCTCTTAGATGCATCTAATGTATCAGGAAGAGCGAAACATAGACTTGAAACAAAAGCGTTTCCAACCTTATGAAGTTAGGTAAACAGGAGAAGTTGTGACCCAGGAATTTCACATTTCCGTAACCCCAGTAGGGCAAAATGACTACTTGGTGCGGACGGAACAAGTCGCCCCTGGGGTACCCTTAGCAGAAGAACTGGTAAGGTGGCCGGTGGCTGACTGGTTAACGGCTGCTGGGAGTTTAATGAACGACCCATTGCAGTCAGTATTGCAGGGTGATGCGATGGCGCTTAGTGCCTGTCTTGAAGAGACAAATGCAAGAAACTCAGTCAACTTAGTGGCACTGGGACAACAACTTTATAATGCCCTGTTTCAAGGTACTTTAAGGGATAGTTGGATTACCGCACAAGGTATTGCCCAAAATCACCAACAGGTATTGCGACTACGTTTGGGCTTAAAAGACACTAAGTTAGCTCGTCTGCCTTGGGAAGTAATGCACCAAGGCGATCGCCCTATTGCGACTGGTCCTTATATTGCTTTTTCTCGCTATCAAAGCGGAATGAGTTCCACATCTCGTATGCCATCGAGAAATATACCACAGTTCTCAAACGAAGGTGGTATTAAAGTTTTAATGGTAATTGCTTCCCCTGCCGATCAAGTGCGTCTGAATTTGTTGAAACAGGAAGCAATTAGGCTGCAAGCAGAACTCGAACGCAAAACCCAAGGCGGGGATCATCTTCCAGAAATTGAACTATCGGTACTAGAACAACCTGGAAGAGAAGAATTAACCCAAGCTTTAGAACAAGGAAATTATCACGTACTGCACTACTCCGGTCATAGTAACTTCGGTGCAAACGGCGGCGAAATTTATTTAGTCAGCGGTAGAACGGGTTTAACTGAAACTCTTTACGGTGATGATTTGGCTGGATTGCTAGTCAATAATAATATCCAAATGGCAGTGTTTAACTCTTGTTTGGGTACTTATGCGGCAACTTCAGATAGTAATCTAGATACGGGACAGCGCAATCTAACCGAAACTTTGGTCAAGCGAGGCATAAAAAGCGTTTTGGCTATGTCAGAACGCATTCCTGACGAAGTAGCACTGACATTGACGCAGTTATTTTACCGCAATCTATCTCAAGGATATGCTGTAGATTTGTGCGTAAGTAGGATGCGCCAAGGATTAATTTCTGCTTATAGTTCCCATCAACTGTATTGGGCGTTACCGATTTTATATCTCCAGCCAGAATTTGATGGTTATTTAGACCCAGAACTTTACTTACCTCAAAGCGGAGAATTATTTAACGAGTACGACCCCAGCAGCACGGTATCAACACTTTACACAAGTAAATCCCCGTCTTCAGATATGGTTCCAATGGGAGGAGCCGTAAGTCCTTATCCCACTTCACATTCTTCGGACTTAGATTTGCTAGGCGAAGATATGTGGGGGGATCTTGTTGATGAAATTGAATATGATGACCCAAGCTATTCAGAAGATTCCGCAATTGTTTCGGATATATTCCGCCAGATAGATGACGAAAAGGGTTTAA
>JBCCLY010000350.1:0-5103 GCA_039026655.1 Cyanobacteria bacterium P01_C01_bin.38
ATAGGTGCAATTCCGCAGATTAAAAAAGGTAAAATTGCATAATATTCACCCCATAGCAAACAAACAATTATCGAGAATAAAGCCATTATTCCCGGTACGTGAAGAAACAAACCGATATCGCGAAGAATGGTTTTAGTATAAGGACTCATTTTTTCAGTTAACAGTGAACAGTGAGCAGTGAGCAGTTAACAGTGAGCAGTTATAAGTATTAGAATACTTGTATAAATTGATATTATAATTTTAAGCTCAATAGCAATTTACTGAAACCAACCAGAGATTAAAATGTAATTTTTTCGATCTATCTAAAGAGTTAGTTGTTGGTTGATAGTTGTTGGTTGTTAGTTGTTAACTGATAACTGCTCACCGATAACTGCTTACCGGTAACTGCTCACTGATTACTGCTCGCTGCTCACTGTTCACTGTTCACTGATTACTGTTATGTTTCGCTAACATCGCTAAGTATTTTTCGTTATTTTTTGCTTGCTGCCATTTTTCTTTAAATATTGCTGCCGATTCTGCTTTTACGGGATCGACTTGATTCGGTAAAATCTCTTGACGTAATTTTGCTTCTTCTTCTTTTGAACTAGCTTTTTGCGGATTGCTACGATATTTTTTACCGCTTTTATGATTAGCATATCGACGCGCACGGGTATAACCCATTTGTAAAAATTTTCGCGCCATATCTGCACCGACAAAATCATCTTGACTTAGATAATCTAAAAATAATTGATAAATTTTATCGCTCGATTCTTTAGCAATATCCGGCGTTTTAAACCGCCAAAAAGGTAAAATCTCGGATTTATAAGGTTCTACCATTAATACTCCCTGTTCGCCTTTACCTACGATATAAAGTTCGGGAGATTCACGAAAATTGATATTTTTAAAATCTAATGAATAATCAAATTTTTTCATTTTTGATTAAGTGTTGGTTGTTGGTTGTTAGTTGTTAGTTGTTAGTTGTAGGACTTACGCAACCGGCACATTTTTGTTGTAGGGTGCTGTGACACTTTGACTAATGTCGAACGTAGTAACAATGTTTTCAGTG
The DNA here is from genome assembly GCA_039026655.1 of Cyanobacteria bacterium P01_C01_bin.38. GTDB lineage: Bacteria > Cyanobacteriota > Cyanobacteriia > Cyanobacteriales > Nostocaceae > Rivularia. The sequence continues at coordinate 1,046 of JBCCLY010000350.1, forward strand.
TCACGCACCACCCAGGTATTGTGACAGCTGCGTAAGTCCTGAGTTGTTATTAGTAATAGGTTCGTAGTTGGGACTTTAGTCCTAAATCAAAGGGATAAATCCCTTACTACGAACTGGAGTAAATGAAAAAGGGAAAAGGCAATAATATACCTTTTCCCCAGTTTCCTATAGCTTAATAAAGCAAGTATGAGTAAGTTTCTAGCGCTGCAAAAGTTATACTTTCTCTCTCATTGGATCTGCGATGTAGCGGAAGTTCTCATCAGAGTTCCAAGGACCGCGTTGATCTTTACCGTTTGTAGATAAGTTGTAATAGATATCTACAGTGGAGTCTGGTTGGATATTACCGAAGAATGGTTCGGTCAATTTATCCATAGAATCCAAGGCTTTCATGAACATCTTGGTGTGGGAGATTTCCCGAGTTAACAAGTGTACTAAAGTCTCTTTGGTTCCTTGGTCTGGTGCTAATTGAATCAATGATTCATAGGTAGTACGCGCACCTGCTTCTGCTGCTATGTTTGCACGTAAATCGCGCACCATGCTACCGCCTTCGTTTAAGTAGGTTGCAGTCCAAGCAGAACCTTGTGAATCTAAGAAGTGAGGTCCTTTACCGCGTACTGCAAACAGAGTACTTTTGAATGCCTCTGTTTGATCTACATTACTGGTGTGTACTTCGATGAGTTTACCAATCATTTCTAAGTGGCTAAACTCTTCTGTGGCGATATCTTGCAGCATATCTCTGATACCTGCATTGTCAGTATGGAAAGACTGTACCCAGTATTGTAAAGCGGCGGAAAGTTCTCCGGTAGCACCACCAAACTGCTCTAGTAAAAGTTGAGCAAAACGAGGATTTGGCTCGTCAATTTTTACTTCTTTTTCAATTAATTCTTTTTTATGGAAAAACATTAAATATGTTCCCTCTCTTTTTCGGACGGCGTTAATAAGATTTAATTCAGTTATTTAAACAAATATTTAAACAAAACTGAATTTAATTTCTTTTTCTCTTCTCTCCTACCGATATTAGGCGATGCTACCTCGATCAAACCTTCACCGCTAGATAGATTTGATAGATTATTTTTTTATGTACAGAGAAGTAGAGATAGGTTAAACATAAGGATGATTCAATAGAATTCTAATTTAAAAAGCAAAATTTTTTTTGGTTCATTTTTAATAACCTATAGTAAAATTACACCCCCAGCTAGATTTATTTCTTTTCGTTTTTGTCCAAAATTAATAAATATCGAATAATATTCGTAAGTCCCCTATTGCCAAGCCACCGCAGTTTACTATGAGTCGTAGAAAAGCTTGTCTAATTTTTAACCCTGTTGCTGGTAACACTGACTCCGATCGTGAATTAGAAAGAATAAAACAACTTTTATCCGTTCAATTTGAGTTAGATATTCAATTCACTACAAAAGAAGTTAGTGCCGATAAATTAGCCCAAGAAGCTGTAAAAAAAGATTTTGAAATTATTATTGCTGCTGGTGGTGATGGTACTCTTTCTGAAGCCGCTAGGGCTTTGGGTGAAACTACTACTCCTTTGGGGGTAATTCCTAGAGGTACTGCTAATGCTTTTGCTGCTGCTTTAGGAATTCCCGATACTTTGGATGAAGCATGCGAAACTATTTTATCCGGTAAAACTCGTCGAATTGATATTGGTAGATGCAATGGTAGGTTAATGACGTTGCTTGCTGGAATCGGTTTTGAAGCAGAAACTATAGAAAATGCTTCCCGAGAAGCAAAACAACGTTGGGGTGCTTTGGCTTACTTGGTTTCGGGGATACAGCAACTACGAGAAATAGAACTATTTGAAGCTGAAATCGAAACTGATGACAAAATTATCAAGGTTTCTGCTGGTGCTTTAACCGTAGCGAATGCGGCACCACCAACATCGATATTGGCTCAGGGACCCGCTGGTATTCTTTATGACGATGGACTGCTTGATATTACTATTATCTCATCTAATACCTGGGCCTCGGCGATCGCCGCTTCCTATCACTTACTACAAACGGGTTTGAGAGGAGATGCAGCCAAACGCGATGACATCGGTTACTTGCGAGCAAAACGCGTAAAAATCACCACAGATCCACCACAAAAAATTGTTTTAGATGGTGAAATGATTGGCAATACACCTTTGGAAGTGGAATGCGTTCCCGGTGGTTTAACTGTGATGGTGCCGATGTTACCTGCTGAGAAAATTTCGGAAAAATTGGAAGGTTTACCAGATTTAGAGGTTGAAGAAAAATCATCAGCAGCTACAAATGAATAGTTATAGAAATAAATCTAATTCGAGTTAAATTGAGTTTGAATGCGGAAAGTTATGGCAAATATTCAGATTTAAATTTTTATGTAAATTTGATGGGTAATTTCATGTTTGTAGTAAGGACTTTTAGTCCCGGCAAGCGCGATAAATCGCCAACTACAAACCTATCATTTTTATATTTCGGAGGTACACCAGTAAAGGCTTAAGATAAGGAAAAAAAGTTGAAAAAAGCATGATTAGTTATTAAAGATAATTTTTAATTAATAAGATTTACAATGCTTTCCAATAATTCAGCATATCAACTGCGGCAATAACTTCAATTCTTAGAAAATAAAAACGCTTCCTCATATAAACTTTTTTAAAATAATTAGTATATCTTCGGTCAGATTATAATCTCATACCTAAGAAATAAATTTAATAATTTTTATATTTGTCTAAATCATCTGATTGAGAGAGCCGTAAATTTACCAAATTTTCGATAATTAGATAACGTACAATAATTAATCTGTTCAAAGCAAGTCTCGAAACTCATGGCTTTTGTCACTATGCTTTGCTGACAAAAATCCAGAAGCTGTTTTTACTTTATCTATTTTAGCTTCTTGAAAACAAGTCTATTAATTTTTAATACTGGCAGCAAAAGAAATCAAGTAGCAGTATAAATAATTATGAGTATTATGAATTATAAAGATGTAAGAGTAGCGAACGCTAAAGAATTAAAAAAAGGCGAAATGCGCCAAATCTCTGTGAAAGATAATGAGATTTTACTTGCACGAGTTGAGGATGGATTCTTTGCCACAGCTGCACATTGTACCCATTACGGGGCACCTTTAGAAAAAGGTATATTAAATGGAGAAAGGGTAGTTTGCCCTTGGCACAATGCTTGTTTTGGTATTAAAAGCGGTAAATTAGAAGAACCACCTGCACTTGATGCTTTACCTCGTTTTCCTGTTAGAGTAGAAGGGAAAGATTTGGTAATACAGCTACCCGAAGAAATCCCCGATCGACGCTTACCAGAAATGACTAAATACAATCCAGGCGCTGATAATCGTACATTTGTGATTTTAGGGGCTGGTGCTGCTGGAAGTGCGGCAGCTGAAACGTTGCGTCAGGCTGGTTTTGAAGGCAGAGTTGTCATGTTGACTCGTGAAAACAATTTACCATTAGACCGCACTGCTTTAAGTAAGAAATATTTGCAAAACGATTCAGCAAAAGATTCTTTGATATTACGCTCTTCGGAATTTTATAGCGAATGGGATATTGAAGTTTATTCTCACAAGTCGGTTACAAAAGTAGAAGCTGCAAGCAATACTATTATTTTTGAAGATAATACGACTTTGGAATACGACGCTTTATTAGTTGCAAGTGGTGGTAAACCTCGTAATTTAAAAGTACCGGGTGCAGATTTAGATAATATTTTTACCTTAAGAAAAGCAGAAGATGCCGATAAAATTATAGCTGCCGCAGAAAATGCCAAAACTGCCGTGGTTGTAGGCTCTAGCTTTATCGGTATGGAAGCAGCATCAAGTTTGACTCAACGCGGTATAAAAGTCACCGTAGTAGCACCAGGAACAGTACCTTTTGAGAAGATTCTCGGAGGTGATATAGGTGCCACCTTTCGCAAACTGCACGAAGCAAATGGTGTATCTTTCCGGATGGGAACCAAAGTAAAGCAGTTTCAAGGTAACGGTAAAGTTGAAGTTGCGATACTAGAAAACGGTGAATCTTTGAATGCAGATTTAGTAATAGTTGGTATTGGTGTTGAGCCTGTGACTGAGTTTTTGCAGGGAGTAGAGTTAAA
>JBCCLY010000351.1:0-5098 GCA_039026655.1 Cyanobacteria bacterium P01_C01_bin.38
ACTCCGACGTAGTTAACGCAACTTTCTACGGTTTCATCTAGTTTCTTTTTAAGCAATTTTTGATCTACGTCGTGTTGATATTGTCCCACGCCGATAGATTTGGGGTCAATTTTTACTAATTCGGCTAAAGGATCTTGCAAGCGACGACCTATACTTATTGCTCCGCGCACGGTAACATCTAAATCGGGGAATTCTTCGATCGCGACTTTACTGGCTGAATATATCGATGCACCGGATTCGTTTACCATCACTTTGATTGGTTTGATTTGCGTATTTTGCAAAACTTCCATCACAAATTCGTCGGTTTCGCGGGAAGCTGTGCCGTTACCAATGGCTATTAATCCAACTTTGTATTTCTCCATCAGATTTTGCAGATTTTTCGCGGCTTCGCTGCGTTTTCCGGCTCCGGTATGGGGAAATATGGCTTGATACTCTAAAAACTTTCCGGTTTCGTCCAAAATCGCCACTTTACAGCCAGTTCTAAAACCCGGATCGATGGCGATCGCCGGTTTCATTCCTGCTGGTGCTGACAATAATAAGTTGCGTAAATTGGTTTCAAATGTCTTGATTGATTCAATATCTGCAAATTGTTTTTTCTCGGATATCACTTCATTCGTCAGCGAGTTTTTCATCAAACGGTTAAATGCATCTTTGAGCATCTGCTGATAAAACTTGCGAATTTCTGGCTGTCTGCTACGAATTTCTTCAGATTCTAAATATTCAAGTACATAATCTTCATCAAAAGCAATTTCATAACTTAATATCTTTTCCTTTTCTCCCCGACACAAAGCCAGCATATTATGTGGTGCAATATTCCTAACTCTGATTTGATAATCGCGGTACATTTCATATTTTGTCGTACCTTCGGGATGCTCGTCTTTTATATTAGAAACAAAAACTCCTTCTTCCAACAACATTTCGCGCAAATATGCCCTTAAAGCAGCTTTTTCCGCAACTTCTTCCGCTAAAATATCGCTGGCACCTTTAAGCGCATCTTCTGCGGTTTTAACTTCTTTTTCTGGATTTTCTAGATTAATATATTTAGCTGCTTCCTTATTCAAATCAGCCGCAGCACCATTTTTTATATTCACCGACTTAATAAACTCAGCTAACTTATCGAGTCCCTTTTCTTTAGCAATAGTAGCGCGAGTACGACGTTTGGGACGAAATGGTAAATATAAATCTTCCAATTCGGTTTTTTGCAAACATAAATCGATTTGCTGTTTTAATTCATCGGTAAGTTTACCTTGTTCCTCAATAGCATTTAATATTACTGATTTTCGATCTTCTAATTCTGTAAGATAAGTAAACCTATCAGATAAATCGCGCAACTGAGTTTCATTCATTTCCCCGGTACGCTCTTTACGGTAGCGTGCTACAAAAGGAATAGTTGCACCTTCAGCAAATAATTCTAAGGCGTTTTGCACCTGAAAAGGTTTAAGATTGATTTCGGTAGCTAACAATTGGGGAATATTCAGCATTATCCTAAGATTTTTAAAAGAACACTACATAAAAAGTAATTTTACGCCCTATATAATTTTTAGGGAGTTAGTATATAGTGATAAGCTAATATACCAACCTATAAGAAAACGTTCGGATTCGTTATCCGACACGTTGTTTGTATAGACAAGATGTTGTAACGAAAAGTTAAAAGCTGTAACATTGGTTACAGAAGCTTCCGTCACAGCTTTCTCATATTTCTAAAAATAAATGCTTTGAATTCGGAGTTGAGAAAAGATGCCTTTGTTTTTTCTAATTCCACTTTTTATCTGTGTAATTACTGGCTATTTCTGTAACAGATGTAGCGATGAAGTGGGATACCTGTCAGGTTTATTCGCAATTATTAGTCTTGTTTTAAGTTTGATTTTAGCACCTTGGGAAATCCAGGTTTTGCTATTGGTAGTAGTATTAGTTACTGCTAAAAAATTGTTACAGCGAAACGAATATAAACTTAAGCAAGGGAATAGGGAATAAGGAGTTAGGAGTTAGGAGTTAGGAGTTAGGAGTTAGGAGTTAGGAGTTAGGAGTTATGAGTTATGAGTAGCAAGTAAACTGCTAATTCGTTGTTATTGTCGGCTCCTCAACTATTGATTTCTGGCGTTATTAATTCGCTACTTGCTACTCTTAACGGGAGCATCCCAAATACGAAAATTTATTTTTTGTAGTGCGTTAACGCAGTGTTTCCGTAAGGAAATTCATCTTGCTCGCTATGTATATCAAGCGAGCAAGATGTATGTCCTCCGGACACGCGCTCGCCGCACGCGACCCGGGAACGCTAACGCACTACCAAATTATGTTTGTACAAAATCGGGATGCTCCCCTCTTAACTCGCTACTCGCTACTTTCATAATTTCTATCCTATTATCAATTATCAGTTACCAATTATCAATTACTAATTACCCATTCCCTGTTCCCTATTCCCTGTTCCCTACTCCCTACTCCCTACTCCCTACTCCCTACTCCCTACTCCCTACTCCCTACTCCCTTCATATATATAAAATAAAAATTAATCCTAACAATTTTTTTAATATCAATATACCCAATTAATTTAAATAAAAACTTAAACAGGTAAAGTAATTATAAATTTAGTTCCTTTTCCAGAAGTTGAAAAACAATCTATTTTTCCGTTGTGTTTATCGATAATAATTTGATGACTAATTGCTAATCCTAATCCGGTTCCTTTTCCTACAGGCTTAGTTGTAAAAGATTGCTCAAATATTCGAGCTTGTATTTCAGGAGTCATGCCTAAAGCGTTATCTTCAATGCTAATTGAAATAGTGTTTTTTGTTGAATCTACTGATGTGGTAATTGTAATGTTGTATGGTAAATTTGTCGCTGATTGATTTGAATCGTGTAAATCGTCAAATGCATCAATGGCATTAGCAATTATATTCATAAATACTTGATTTAATTGTCCGGGATAGCAGGTAATTGGTGGTATTTCGCCATAATTTTTGATAATATCGATTTGCGGACGATTTCCTATATCTTTTAGCCGATGTTTGAGCAGCATTAAAGTACTGTTTAAACCTTCATGAATCTGATATTCTACTTGATATGCAATATCAGTACGAGCAAAAGTTCTTAAAGATAAACTGATGTCTCTTAAACGAGTAATTCCCTGACGCATTGAATTCATCAGTTTTGGCAAATCTTCCATTAAGTATTCTAAATCAATTTCTTCAATTAGTTCCTCGATTTCTTCATCATCTGCATCAGATAGTTTTTCCTGTTGAAGTTTTACCAGACTAAAAATATCGTTCATATATTCTTCTATGTTGCTGCAACTTCCACCAATGAAGCCAATTGGATTATTAATTTCATGCCCGATGCCTGCAACAAGTTGTCCCAAAGTTGACATTTTCTCGCTTTGAATTAATTGTAATTGAGCTTGCTGTAACTGCCCTACAGATTGGCTTAATTCTGCGGTGCGTTGCTCTACTTGTTGCTCTAAATTGCGGGTGAGTAAAGAAAGTTTTAAATGTAATTTTAATCGAGCAATAACTTCTTCTTTTTGAAAAGGTTTGGTAATGTAGTCAACTGCACCAATTTCTAAACCTCTAACTTTATCTGTAGTCTCAGCAAGAGCAGTCATGAAAATTATGGGAATATTTTCGGTAATGGGATTAGCTTTTAACCTGCGACAAGTTTCAAATCCATCAATACCGGGCATCATTACGTCAAGAAGAATTAAATCGGGTTTGGCATACTCTGCTTGCTCGATTGCTGATTCACCATCAGTTGCCATAAGTGCTTTCCAGCCATAACCTTGAATAGCTTCAAACAGTACTTTAAGATTGGTTGGATTGTCGTCAACCAAAAGTATATGCATTTTCTGGGATAAAATATCGTTCATTTTTTAGTAGACTCCTTGACTAAAAACTGTTTGAGAAATTTACGAATTTTCGCAGTTTGAAAACTAGCAGCTTGTTTGCTTATCTCGTTTGCGAAATTAAGTAATTGCTTATCTTGGCTTGCTATTTCTTCTAGTATTCCCTCAATTGCTGGAATATCACCCATCATTGCTAAATGATATAGCTGCTGCACAATTTCCTCTGATGGGGGGATTATCTCAGTTTCGCCAGAATCAACCTGATTTGTTTGAAATTTCGAGTTTTCGCTATTATTTGCATTACCAAGATTAGAATTGGAGCTATCGTAAATCCATTCCAGCTTTAAGAGATTTGCCAATGTTTCGGTTAATTCTTTTACTTCTATAGGTTTTGGTAAGAAAGTTTTTGCTCCTGCTTCTAAACTGCGCTGTCTATCTTTATCAAAAACGCTAGCGCTAGAAACAATTATGGGGATAGAAGATGTTTGAGGATTGGCTTGAAGTTTCATCATTAATTCAAAACCATCCATATTAGGCATTGCTAAATCTAGTAAAATTACATCTGGATTGTTTTCTGTTGCTAACTTTAATCCTTCTACACCATCGATTGCTTCTAAAGTACGAAAGCCGATTGAGTGTAGTAAATTTTTTAATACATGAAGATGATTTTGCTCATCTTCCACAATCATTATTTGCGGTGCATTTCCTTGAATACCAATAATTTTTTGTTGATTTGTAATTGATTCCGATTCATATTCCTCGTTAATTGGCAATGTAAGTTTAACCGAGAAGGTACTTCCTTCACCTAAAGTACTTTCTACTTGAATTTTGCTTTCCATTAACGCCGCGATTCTTTGGCTAATTGTTAACCCCAAACCAGTGCCATCTGGGCGTTTTCCTGCATCACCAACTTGCTCGAAAGGTTTGAAAATTTTCTGCAATTGCTCGGGTGACATACCCACACCCGTATCTTCTATACGAAAATCAATTGTACAATTGCCATTTTGCTGTGCGAGTTGATTAACTTTCAGAGTAACTCCACCTTTATCGGTAAATTTAATTGCATTACCCATTAAATTAATCAAAACCTGCCGCAAGCGTTTTTCATCAACTTCTACAGCAGGAGGTAAATCTTTGTCTACAACGAGATTAAAGGCAATACCTTTTTGTTGCGCTCTAATCTGACAAATTTCTGTCACACCATGCAAAAAGCCTTTTAAATAAACGGTACTGGGAAATAATTCTAATTTACGGGCTTCAATTTTA
>JBCCLY010000352.1:0-5064 GCA_039026655.1 Cyanobacteria bacterium P01_C01_bin.38
CAATCCCGATAGATTGGCTCAACAAATTATACAGCGTTTGGATTGGGCGCAATCAAATGTAGAAGCACCGTCAAATCGTATCCCGGTTTTGTTTACTTCTAAAGCTGCTGATATGCTTTGGGGTACTTTGCAAGCTGCACTTAACGGTAAGCGAGTGTTAGAAAACGCTTCTCCTTGGGCCGAACGCATTGATAAACCAGTGATTTCCCCCCAACTTACACTTTATCAAGATCCTACCGCAGGACCTTACAGTTGCCCCTTCGATGATGAAGGCACACCTACGACGCATCTAGTGTTTGTTGAAGACGGAATATTGCACCATTTTTATTGCGATCGCGCTACAGGTAATCAGTTAAAAATGGATACTACGGGTAATGGTTTTCGCCCTAGTTTAAGTAGTTACCCTAGTCCGGGTTTATTTAATTTTCTGATAAAACCGGGGAGTGGAAGTTTACAAGATTTGATCGAAGAAATGGATAACGGTTTGATTGTAGATCAGATGCTCGGTGGAGGTGGAGGAATTTCTGGAGATTTTTCGATCAATATTGATTTAGGCTATCGCGTACAAAATGGTCAAGTTAGTGGACGTGTCAAAGATACGATGGTATCCGGTAATATTTATACCGCACTAAAACAGTTAATTAAACTTGGTGGTGATGCTGATTGGAATGGCTCTTGTTACACTCCATCTTTAATAGTTGATGGATTATCTAGTACCGGGAAAAATAATTCCTGAAAAATTTTTAGTAATCGGTATAGTGGGGAGTAGGGAGTAGGGAGTAGGGAGTGGGGAAAATAATTTTGGCTTGTTGTTTAATTACTTGCCTTGTTTCCATTGTTGGACTAGGGGTAGACAAAATTTTAAATTTTTAATATACCTTTCCAATATATAAATGTACTAATGTTTTAAGGTTACAAATTATTAATTAATCAGTCATTTTATAACTATTTTTCTTTACTCAATAAGATAATATTTATTGATGTGATTGCGAACAAAATTTGCGAAGAGCATTTTAATCGATAATGTTATTAAATATATTTTTTTCATTGCCCAATAATTCATAATTTTGATAAATGTTATAGCTGATTATAAATATTTATCAGCTTGTAAGTAAGTCGGCACAAATAAACCAAGCTATGTAACAGATTGTAAATTACCCTTAAACCCTTATTCCTACTGCCTACTCCCTACTCCCTACTCCCTCGTCATAGTTACAATTCTCAACGCCAACCTACTTAACATAAATAGGTAATAAAAAAGCAAATATATAGCAATACGCACGATGAGTCGTGAGAAAGCTAGGTGCTAGAAACCCGGTTTTTCCAAAAAACCGGGTTTCTAAAATCTCACAAATGATTTAGTAATGCTATAGCTATCTTCCTGTAATAAACATTGTAATAAATATATATTCTGAGGATTGTGAATTAGCAATCCCCAATTACCAACTACCAATTACCAACTACCAACCCCCAATTCCCAATGCCGCAATATGTTTCTCAATAAGTACCTTCGTGATTTTTGGCAGCCTAGAAGAGGTTTAGCGATTGCAGAAGCTTGCGTGATTGGAGTAGTTGCTGCTTTATCGGCGATATTTCTTAGATTTAGCTCGGGATTTATGGGAACGTTTCGAGTCAGCACTTCTTACGTAATACCGGCGTTTTTAGCTTTACCGTTAATTGGGGCTAGCTTTGGCTTTGTAGCTGGCTTTTTGGTAGATAGGTTTGCGCCAGAGGCTTCAGGTAGCGGTATTCCTCAAGTGAAAGCTTCTTTGGCAAATGTTCCAATAAGATTATCTTGGCGGGTGGCTGCCGTAAAGCTGATTAGCGCTGTACTTACATTGGGTTCGGGAATGACTTTAGGAAGACAAGGCCCCACCGTTCATGTTGGTGCAGCTTTAGCAGCCGGGATGAGTCGTGTAGTTCCTACTTCCCCAGATCACCGCAGGCAAATGATAGCTGCGGGTGCTGGTGCGGGATTAGCAGCAGCTTTCAATGCTCCAATTACAGGCATATTATTTGTTGTAGAAGAATTACTGCAAGATTTATCGGGAATAACTCTGGGTACAGCTATAATTGCTTCGTTTATTGGTGGGGTGCTTTCTCGACTTTTGGGTGGTAGAAGTTTGCAACTCAACTTGGAATTAATCGAGTCACAAAGCAGTTTTACAATTACAGAACTTCCTTTTTACCTGCTTTTAGGTATTCTGGCAGGTTTACTAGCTGCATTATTTCGACAAGGTTTAATTCAAAGTCTTAAATACTATCGCCAATTACGCATCAATTTACCTTTGAGATTAGCTTTAGCTGGCTTAATTTCTGGCATTATCATCGCCGTACTACCAGAAACCTTCCGTAATAATACTGGTTTACGAGAATTTATTCTGACTGGCGACCCAGGTATTTACAGAGTCGCTTTAGTATTTGTAGCTCAATTCATTCTTACATTAATCGCATTTGGTTCGGGAGCGCCGGGAGGATTGTTTGCTCCGAGTCTTATATTAGGTTCTTGTTTGGGATACTTAGTTGGCTTTGTCGAGTTTAAAATTTTGGAGACAAGTTCGCCTAATACCTACGCTTTGGTGGGAATGGGGGCATTTTTTAGCGGTGTTTCTAAAGTACCTATCACCGCAATTATGATTATTTTTGAGATAACTACAGATTTTAATCTGGTATTGCCTTTGATGATTGGTTCTGTTACCTCTTATTTAGTTGCCGATAAATTGATACCGGGTTCCCTATATGCCAAACTTTTACAGCTAAATGGTATTGACATCGATACAGAAACTTCTATCGATGGCAGAATCACCCAATTAACCGCGAATGAAGTTATGCAGCGTAGAGTAGAAACCCTACAATCACAAATGACTGTAGATGAAGCTATACAGGCATTTTCTCATTCTACCCAACGCGGTTTTCCCGTATTAGAAAATAATAAATTAGTCGGAGTTGTAACCCAAAGCGATTTAATGAAAATACGCGAAGGTAAGTTATCTAGAGAGGCACCTGTCAAGGAAATAATGACATCGCATCCGGTAACTATTACTACCACGCACAACTTAAGTAACGTACTCTATTTATTAGATAGACACCAAATTAGCCGTTTGCCAGTTTTAGAAGGGCGTAGAGTTGTAGGAATGATTAGTCGTGGAGATATTATTCGAGCCGAAGCGAACTATTTAAATTGCAAAAGTTTTCCTAACCAGCCAAAAATAAAACCTTCCTATACCGTATATCAAACTCAGTCACCGAGTGTAGGGGAAGGAAGATTATTGGTTTTAGTAGCCAATCCCGAAACCGTAGACACCCTATTAAAAATGGCTGCGTTAATTGCTAAATACAACCGCTACGAAATTGAATGTTTGCAGGTAATTACTGTTTCTCATCATAATAATCCAGCAGAAACTCCCGTGAAAACTTCACCAAGTCGGCAGTTGCTGTTATCAGCGGAAATTATGGGTAAAAAATGGAAAATCCCCGTGCATACACAAATAAAAGTTGCTCATGACGTTGCAAGTGCAACGTTAGATGTTATTAAAGAGCGGCATATAGATACAGTTTTAATGGGATGGAAAGGTAATACTAATACTCCCGGTCGCATTTTTGGTAATGTTGTAGATACCATAATTCGTCAAGCTACTTCTGAGTTGCTGCTGGTAAGGTTTGGGAATTCTTCTACTCCCATCAACTTTAAACGTTGCTTAGTACCAATGGCTGGTGGCCCCAATTCAAAAATTGCGCTCAAATTATTACCTGCCTTAGTAACTTCCAATCAAAAATTAGAAATTCGTCTCACACAGGTTTCTTCCCCATCTAAAACCGAAACTGATACCAAAGGATTGAAAGCAGCCAAACGTTTGCTTATTAATAGATACAAATTATCTAATAAAGTAGAAGCCTCACCAATTGAAGCAACTTCCGTATCTCAAGGGGTAATTAATTTAGTAAAAAGCGAAGGTTTTGATTTAGTCGTCTTGGGTGCTTCTGGTGAAGGTATGTTGCAGCAAGCCATTAACGGCAATATTCCAGAAGCAATCGCATCCGGCGTTGATTGTACCGTGATTTTAGTTCGCAAAGCGATCGATCAACAGTAATAGAACAATAATTACCGAAGAAAAAAGTAAATATTAAAACTTATACTTTAGGATTTACGCACTTTATATCTACATTTTACTTCACTTGGAAAGTTAGTTCCCAAACCGGAAGAACAAGCAGAAAAATTAGCAGCAAAGTTGCGAGAATTAAATATCGATCTAGATAGTATTTATGCTTAATTAACAACAGTTAGTTCACTTTTTGTAATTGATGAGAAGCATTTACTTGTGGTAATGGCTCTAATGAAGTGCTTATAGGAGAGTATTTACAATAGCAGATTACAACTGATTCAAAATCAGCATTTTCCTCCATAGTAGACTTATATTCTTCCACCTTGGCTACTTCCCAATCACCGATACGACTATGAGTACTGACTTCGGGAAAATCTTCATCAGCAAAACCATCAATTTTGTGATATTCCCTTATTCTATATCCTGGCTCTGGCAGAGAACTATCAGAAGAATCAAAGTATTCTGCAAGAATATCTGTAGTTGCCTTAGTGTGAGCTAATAATCGGCTTTCTGCTCCTTGCTCTTCTTTCCAATCCGCACGAAAAATAATATATTTTCTGCCCATTGATTAGTTCTCCTTTTGGTAGTCAGTAAATTGCGTATCACCTTCAAATACGCAATTCCATTTCAGTACTTTGTCTCCAGTTGGTTCAATACGAACTAGTTTCCATCCATTTTTTTGTGCCATTTCGTAGCATCTCCACTTTTCGGTTACAGCGTGTCGAGAAATGTTAGGAAGATTATCTTTACTCACGCTGCGTCTTGACCTTTTTTAGGAGTTTTATTTTGAGACTCTACGTATTGCTTAACTAAGTCTCCGATAACCCCGCTCATTGACTTATTTTCACCCACACAAGCCAATTTGAATTGAGTTTTCAATTCTTTATCTATATAAACGCTAAGTTCCGCCATACCTTGCGGAATGTGTTTTGGCATATTATCTCTCATACTCGATACCTCG
>JBCCLY010000353.1:0-5062 GCA_039026655.1 Cyanobacteria bacterium P01_C01_bin.38
AAAAAGTGTTGGTAAAAATACGGTAGCCATCCCCAGCTTCACAAGTACAAAATGTAGAGACGCGATGGAATATTATAAAAAATCAATATGCGATTATTCAGGGCGCATAGGATATCTAATGTTGCTTGATTTTTCTACTCAAAGTTAAATAAAGCAAATTAATATCTCAATCTATCGTATAAATTAACACTTATTCAAGTACATCAATAAGGGTTTGCGGTGTGCTGTATTTAGCTGAAGTACAAAAACAGAAAGGTGGCTTGCTCGGTAGTGGAGCCAAAACCGAATTAAAACTGCTGGCTTGTCAACGCAATGACCAGAGTTGGAATACGGTAAGTGAAGAAGTAATTACTGCTGATGAAGCTAGTAAATTAAATGATGGGGCACTTGTATTAGCTGAACTTAACGGAAATCGTCAGGTACAGCGACTACAAGAAGCCTCCCGTCCGCTGGTAACTATTTTACAGAATTTTTCCCGTCAATTGGAAAAATTCAAACTCAAAGAGGAAGAAATAGATCAGTGGAAAGAGTCGCTGACATTTCAAGGGCAGGAAATTAGCCGCCGTGAAATGGAGTTGGAAGCGCGGGAAGAAGAAGCCCGACAAATCCAAGAAGAAGCGCAAGAAATAGATGCAAAAATTCAAGAAGTTGAAAGCTCCCGTCAGGAAGTTGAAAGCTTGCAAGAAGAAATCGGGCGCAGCCGTGCAGAGCTTGAAGGCGCTTGGGAGCAATTGAAAGGCGAACAGCGTCGCTTGGAAGAATTTCAGGCGGAAGTCAAGCAGGGAGCGGTTTTAGATGAAGAACAAGCCCAGGTAATTAGCGATTTATTAGAAAAACTCTCTAATAATATTGCTCAACCTTCAAGTGTTCGCGAACATCTCGATAACGCATTCGAGATGGTTGATTTGCAGCAAGGTGTTCTTAATCCCCATTGGGAGCAACTCGAAAAGCAAAAAGCCGAAGCTAGCGAACAGCAGGCACAAGTAGAGCAGTTGTCTGGGGAACTTAAAGAAGCTAATTCTTCTTTGGGGCAAGCTGAAGTTTCGCTATACGAACAGAAAGCAGAGTTGAAATTAAACACTGCTACTCTTGTGGAAAAGCAAAACTATATGGGAATGCTGCAAGAACAATTGCAGTATCAACAACTGTTACAAGAGCAGGTGAACTCATTTAATAAAACTTCTAGTTCTACTGAAGAAGAATTTACTTTAGACTTTGATGAGGAAGCTTTAAAATCTGTTTCTACAAAAGAACTAGAAAAAACAGTTGAAGACTTGCAGAAAAAGTTAAAAATCGATTCGGGTTTTGTTGAGGAACAAGAACAAGAACTCAACTACAAGCAACGAACGATAGATGAACTGCAAGAAAAGATAAATTCGGCTGCCCAAGAAGAGCGTAGCGAATTAGAAGAAGAACTTACAGATGAAAAAGACAGCTACCAAATGCTCAACGAAACTTTAGTTGGGCAGCGTCGTAGTTTGGTAGAGCGTCAGGAATCGCTCGAACAACATCAAACAGTTCTGGCTAAGCGAAAGCAACAAGCTACCTTACAAAACAAAGTTGATTTGAGTGCGATATTAGAGCAAGTTGAGCAAAGACGACAAAAGTACTCCGAACAATTGCAAAACTTAGAACCCCAAATCGAGCAATTGCGCGAACAAATTGAGCAAGAGCAACAGGCGATCGCCACTCAAAGCGAGGAAATTGTTAATAAACGCCAAGCATTAGAAGCGATGCAAGAAAACTTGTCCGCGCTGCAAGTTGCAAATTCTCAACTTTGGGCTAGAGTCAATCTTTATGAAGAAACGCTTCAGCCAATACAGGATTCTTTGGAAAGTGTGCGACACAAACTACAAGGTACTAGTGACGCTTTAACGCAAGTACAGGAAACCGGCGATTATCAACTGCAAGCGATTACAGATATGCGTTCTTCCATCGAAAGCTTGATTGCTCAATAAAAAGATGAAGCATCAAGGATGAACTATGGTTTTATCCTTTATCCTTCATCTTTTTTTTGCAAACAAATATATTCACCGGTAACGAAAGCTACAGCACCTCCAGGAAAAGGATCGGTTTGCGATCTGTTTGGTGCCTCAATTAAACCTACCATTTTTTCAATATGCTCGAAACTAGGAGCAACAAGCATTATTTCTTGCAAAACTTGACGTATAGCACGACGCTGCAATGCTAAAGGAGCTTTTTTTAATACTCGACGATTTAAGCGTAGTGTTGAGGAATTTTCTTTATCTATATCTATAACTTCAGCCTTTTTTCGTAACTCAGAGGCAACTTGCTCCAAATATTCAACTTCCGCTTGTAAAAGTTCTGCCGTTTTAGCTAAATTTGACTCAACTTTTGGGTTAAATTTTTCTTGTAAATATGGTATCAATTCCTGACGAATACGATTGCGAGCATATTTCAAATCTTGATTTGTTGAATCCTCCCACACGTGCAGTTGAAAATCTTCACAAAATTGACCTGTTTGACTGCGAGTAACTTCTAAAAGCGGACGTACCAGCATAATCTCATCATCAAGCCGACGCTGCCAAGTTAAAGCCTGCAAACCATCCGCACCGCTACCGCGCATCAAATTATAAACTAAAGTTTCTGCGCGATCGGTTGCAGTATGTCCCGTAATTATGTATTGATAATTATTTTGATTAGCAATTTGCTGTAAAACTCGATAGCGCCATTCTCTTGCTGCGGCTTCACTTTTCAAAGATTGACCAGCAGTTTCTAAGTAAAAAGGTATACCCCATTCACCCGCAAGTTGTTCCACATATTTCGCATTTGCTTGCGAGTCATCCCGCCAACAATGGTCGCAATGAGCAATAGCAAGCTGCCATTCCCACTTAGGTTGCAAATCTAACATTAATTTAGTCAAACACAGAGAATCTTGTCCCCCAGAAACTGCAATTAACAATTTTTGATTGCGCTGCAATAAACTACGGGAACGGATAGTACGATGTATGTTTGCATGTAAAGGAGTCCACACCATTTAGAGAGTTAGGAGTTAGGAGTTAGGAGTTAGGAGTTGAGAGTTATGAGTTAAGCGAGAATCTAGAAACCCGGTTTTTCCAAAAAACCGGGTTTATCAACATCTTCAAGTTTTACAAATTTTATAGGATTAGTATATTTCGATTAACTGTTCACTGTTCACTGTTCACTGTTAACTGAAAATTGATGTCGGGTTTTCCTGCTTGTTGCAATGCAGAATTGATTTTTGAAAAAGGTTTGCTCCCAAAAAAGCCGTTACGAGCGGAAAGTGGGGAAGGGTGTGCTGATTGGATGACGGTGTGACGATTCGTATCTATTAATTTCAGCTTCTTTTTTGCATAACCACCCCAAAGCACAAAGATAACTGGCTCTTGTTTTTGGTTAACTTTACTAATAACTGCATCGGTGAAAGTTTCCCAACCTTTATTTTTATGAGAATTAGCTGTATGTGCTTCTACTGTTAATACGGCATTAATCATTAAAATACCTTGTTTTGCCCAGGGTACAAGATATCCATGATTAGGAATATCAAATCCCAAATCGTCTTTGAGTTCTTTATAAATATTAACTAACGATGGTGGAGTTTTAACACCTGGTTTTACTGAAAAGCACAATCCATGCGCTTGATTTTCACCATGATAAGGATCTTGTCCGAGTATTAAAACATTTACTTGTTCTAATGGTGTAAGCTCAAAAGCTGAAAATACATCTTCTTGTGGAGGATAAATAGTTTTAGATTTTCGTTCTGCTTCGATAAAATTTTGCAATTCTTTAAAATAGGGTTTATCAAATTCTTCAGCAAGTGCAGTTTTCCAAGAATCAGGAAGTTGAGAAAATGTCATTTAATTTTGTATTTTGGATTTTAACAACGGATGTTTTTAGCAACGGATGTTTTTAGCAATTGATGCTTTTGTTTTGTTTTGGATTATATCGTTAAAAGTAGCCTATATTAAAACTGAAAATTTATGATTGTTTAGATGTCATTGCGACGTAAGGAAGCAATCTCATCATCTTGTATAAAAAAAACTATATCAAAATTGAAAGTGTTTATTTTTAATTATTCTTATTTTTATAATTTTACAAAATTGCTTAACAAATTCTGACTCTGCTTTCTTTGCTTGAGGCGATCGCCAAAATTGGAACCCGGTTTTTTGATTTACCGGATTCCTAAAATGTGACATATTGCCTGTTCCCTATTCCCTGTTCCCTCTAGCAAAATATGAAAT
Source organism: Cyanobacteria bacterium P01_C01_bin.38 (assembly GCA_039026655.1). Lineage (GTDB taxonomy): Bacteria > Cyanobacteriota > Cyanobacteriia > Cyanobacteriales > Nostocaceae > Rivularia. The sequence goes on from JBCCLY010000353.1 coordinate 4,224, forward strand.
TAGCATAATAATTAAGGTAAAGACTAAACCTATAAACCTAAATGACTAATTAATGCTGCAAATTCCATGAGATAATCCCAAGTTTGAGAACCTATGGCTCCATCTACGACTATTTGTTTATCATTTTGAAAAGACTGAATTGCTTCTTGAGTTTGATATCCAAATACACCATCAATCTTTCCGAAGTAGTAGCCCTCAAAGCCTAAAGTTTCTTGAATGAAGGGAGAAAATTTCAGAAGGCTTTGGATTTTAGCAACATCATCGCAGTAACTACCAGGATATAACAAAGGTAAATCGGGACGTTGACCTATGTAAAGCGCTTCCCAAGTTACTACTCCGACAATGCCATCTTGCTTTAAAAAGGTGCGATACTGAAAGACTTCTACTGCTAATAAAGTTATTTCCCCAAATTCACCATCAATTACCAAACTTGGAACATCGGGAACTCTTTTAATTAAGAATTTTTGCAATTGTTTGACACAATCCCCAGAAGCACCAAATTTTAAGGTAGGTTGTTTGATTTGAACGGGACTTGGAATCATTAATCTCTCCTTGAATTCTTCACTGTCATAGAACATCAAGTCGATGCTTGAGGATTCCGTAGATTAACAAGGTACACTACGTGGGTACTTTGTTTAAATGATACTTTTTAATATAGGGAGTAGGGAACAGGGAACAGGGAATAGGAAACGGGGAACAGAGGAAAAAGATGATATTAATTTACATTTTGCACTAGCTGTGGAAACCTAGTGGTCTGTCCCATTAATTTTGAGAAGTAAGACATTCGTAGTGCGAGCATCTTGCTCGCTAGATACAACGAGCGAGCAAGATGCTCGCAC
>JBCCLY010000354.1:0-5044 GCA_039026655.1 Cyanobacteria bacterium P01_C01_bin.38
GGTAGTGGGTAATGGGTAGTGGGTAATAGGTAGTGGGTAATGGGTAGTGGGTAATAGGTGATGGGTAATTCCTTACTCGCTACAATCTACTTATTACTTTCAATGCCCAATCCCCCATCCCCCATGCCCAACTAACAACTACCAACTACCAACTACCAACTACCAACTAACAACTACCAACTACCAACTACCAATTACCAACTACCAACTACCAACTACCAACTACCAACTACCAATTACCAACTACCAATTACCAACTACCAACTAACCATAAATGAACTTTAGTGCAGCACTACCTACGTTTTTAGTAACTCTCCGAGAGGGAGTTGAAGCGGCTCTTGTCGTTGGAATAGTATTAGCTATGCTTGGAAAAGCTAAACAATCTCGACTTAACCCTTGGGTATATGCAGGGGTGGGTGTTGGGATTATTGTAAGCGGGCTTATCGGATTATTATTTGCTTCGATAATTCAAGCAGCGGGGGTTATTAATCCTGAATATGCTCCTATAGTCAAACCTCTGATGGAAGCGGTATTCAGCGTTATTGCGATAGTAATGCTTAGCTGGATGCTTTTGTGGATGACGAAGCAAGCTAAGTTTATGAAAACTGAAGTTGAAGGAGCGGTGCAGGATGCTTTGAAAGCCGATTCTAAAGCTGGTTGGGGTGTTTTTACTTTAGTTTTAATTGCCGTAGTGCGCGAGGGTTTTGAAACTGTTTTATTTCTCGCTTCTAATTTTCAAGAAGGCTTAGTTCCCACAATTGGAGCAATTTTAGGTATAGCAACCGCAACGTTAATAGGTACGCTGATATTTAAATGGGGAGTAAAAATAAATATCCGTCAGTTTTTCCAGGTAATGGGTATTTTCTTAGTTTTAATTGTTGCGGGATTAGTCGTTGGCGGGCTACGCAAATTCGATCAAGCTTTTGCAGCTTTAGCTCTTACCGATAGTACTTGGAATAATCTTTGCTTTTACAATCAAAGTATGTCAGAAATCCACTCTTGTATATTAGGCCCTATGGTGTGGAATGCATCAAATGTATTGCCTGACAAAAAGTTTCCCGGAGTCATTCTCAAAGTATTATTTGGCTATAGAGAACATTTGTATTTAGTTCAAGCAGTTGCCTATGTATCGTTTTTATTATCAGTGGGAGGTTTATATTTACGCAGTATTTTAGGAACCTTACCCAACAATAAAAAGAAAATTACAGCCGGTTAAAAGGTTAAAAGTAATTATTATGAGGAATTAAATATTTATAAATAGGGAACAGGGAATAGGGAACAGGGAATAGGGAATATATAGCATTCCTAAATCATTTGTGAGATTTTAGAAACCCGGTTTTTTGGAAAAACCGGGTTTCTGGCACCTTGCTTTCTCACGACTCATGTAGGATTGCTATAAAAAAAATATCGCAGCATTTTTCCGTTTTCTTATCACCTATTACCTATTACCCATTACCCATTACCCATTTCCTTCTTCAACTCCTAATCGTTAGCACAAAAACTAAGAATAAGCCATAGTTAATAATTACAAAACTTTTTCTTAAACTTTTACTCAGAGAATTTTAGGAAATTTATATACGGCTTAATTCACAATAATCTTACTTCTTTTGTATTTTGAAACCAGTATACTTATAAGAAGTAACAGAGAAGAAGTTGGCTACTTCATTCAGTTCAAAAGACGGCATATTTCCCTATTAATGCCATTACCTCTTTTACGTATATTGTTAACTGTCGTAGTATAAGCGAACAATATAATTAAGTTATATAGTCATATATAGCTTTATATTTATTTTAATGCTATGGCGAAATAGTATTAAAATTTGAAGAAGGCGATCGCTGCAAAAATAAAAGTCTTTAAGTAAGAGTGTAAACTAGCTGTCTTTACAAATGCTTAGCTAGCTAAATCAAATACTTCAGAGTTTGATGCAACTATTTTTTTTTGAATTGTTGCAAATTTGGGCTGCTCGCGTTTACCCGTATATCTCACGTAGAAAACAGTAAAATGACAACTGAAATCATGCAATTCAACAGAGATAAAGCTATTAATTACCTGCAACAAATTCTAGAATTTGAATTAGCAGGAGTTGTTCGCTACACAACTTATTCTTTGATGGTAAATGGTGAAAGCAATGAAATTGTTGATTTTCTCAGAGAGCAAGCAGAAGAGTCTCTATTTCATTCTCGAAAAGTAGGAGAAGTTTTAGTAAGTATTAATGGAAATCCTCAACCACGCATTACACCAATTACGGAACTTGAAAGCTATTCAGTAAGAGATATTTTGAGTGCAAGTTTAGCTCATGAAAAGCAAGCTTTAGGGCTTTATGAAGAACTTCTAGATTCTCTAAAAGGTAGCAACAGCGATATAGAAGAGTTTATCAGCAATATGATTGAGGAAGAAGGACATCACACCCAAGAATTAGCAGAAATGATCGACGATTTGAATAGTTAGGAGTTAGGAGTTAGGAGTTAGGAGTTAGGGGTTGGGAATAGGGCATGGGGCATGGGTAGTTGGTAGTTGGTAGTTGGTAGTTGGTAATAATTATTTATTCTTCCTATCTTCCCATCTCCTTGTCACCTCCAATCCCCTATGCCCAATCCCCAATCCCCATCCCCAATCCCCCATGCCCAATTCCCAATTCCCAATCTTCAAATTATGCTCCTTTGCTTAGATAATGTAAGGGAGCATATTTTTTATTTGTATTTTATTTAACCATCAATGAATAAAACTTACCGAAAAAAAACTTCAGTGCGTCGTTTAGTTAATCCTGATGGAAATTTTAATGTTGTTCGTAAAGGTGTATCTAAGTTCGATTGGGGCGATTTATATCATCTATTATTAACTCTTTCATGGGCAAAGTTGTTTGCGGTGGTAGGTGCGGGTTATATCATTACTAATGTTTTGTTTGCTCTAATGTACTTGGCTATAGGTGGTGGTGTCGAAAATATGCGTGAAGGTGATTTCTTCGATGCATTTTTTTTTAGCGTCCAAACTATGGCTACCATCGGCTATGGTGCAATGTACCCTAAAACGCTTTTTGCTAATATTTTAGTTGCCATTGAAGCGTTGTTGGGACTTTTAGGAGTATCGGTAGGAAGTGGATTAGTATTTGCTCGGTTTTCTCTTCCTAAAGCGCGGGTTATGTTTAGTCGTATAGCAGTAATTGCTCCTTATAATGGCATACCAACTTTGATGTTTCGAGTTGCAAACGAACGCCAAAGCTGGATTTTAGAAGCTGAAGTTAATGTAAGTTTAGTAACGAGCGAAATAACTGAAGAAGGAGAAGCGATGCGTCGGTTTTATAAGTTACCATTATTTCGCAATCAATCTTCACTTTTCGCTTTAACTTGGACGGTTATGCATCCCATACATGAAAGCAGCCCTCTTTACGGCGTTACTTTAGAGGAAATGCTGGAGAAAGAGATGGAAATATTAATAACCATTACTGGAATCGATCAAACCGTTTCTGATAATATTCACGCTCATCATTCATATATTCCTATAGAAATTCTCTGGAATCATAAATTTGCAGATATTTTATCTAAAACGCGAGATGGTAAACGCAGTGTTGACTATAGTTGTTTTCACGATGCTGTTGCGTTGGATTAAGGGGAATGGGGAGAACTTTTGATAGATAATTTGGCGTTGCTGAATCACAGTATGAATTTAAATGTAGAGACGCGATATATCGCGTCTCTACAAGCGTTTCGGTTTTCAAATCAACCTATTATGACCTCTCGGTCACGCTTCGCTAACATACATCAAATCAGCTTGTAGGGTGCTGTGACACTTTGAGCAACTATGAACGTAGTAAAAATGTTTTCAGTGTCACGCACCAGCCGAGATTATAACAATTGCGTAAGTCCTAAATAGCTTTTTCCAAAAATATCAATTTCATTTATCTAAGGAGATAGAATAATTTAGGTAAAAATACATCTAAAGCAACAATGGAAAGCAGTGTATCTACTTTCAACGACAGATGTAACTTGTTTATCTAGCCTATATATTCACAGTTAATGAAACAACTTGGAGATTTAATTTTATGGGCTGGTTAAAAAGACTTTTTGGAATGGGTAAACCTAAAGACGCAAAGGTAAATCCTACACCCCAACCGACACAAGCACCATCATCCACATCTACAGCACAATCAACCAGTGCAACTCAATCAATCCCTGCCGAACGTTTGGGATTAAATGGTGAATACGATCAAAGTGGTTTAGCAAAGCGAGTTGCTTTGGCTTTCGATGAAGATTCCCAATTAGATGATATTGATACTCTTTGGGTTGCTCAAACTAGTTCTACAGTAGTTTTAAAAGGAACCGTTCCCAGCCAAGACATTCTTAACAAAATGGTTTCTGTGGCTAAAGGAGTTAATGGTGCTACTAAGGTTGATACAAATCAAGTTACTGTAAGTTAATTTGTAGGTTGGGTTAGACACGAAAACAAATTTACAATAATAACGATAATCCATATTCATCGTGTCGTAACCCAACATTATTATTTAGGAAAAAGATTAATAAAAATCTAATTTGCCACTGCTTGTTGCTCGCTTATTAATTCTTGCTGAGCATCATCTGGTAACGGTTTTCTCACAGATAAATAAGCCAAAGGACCAAATAACGGTATTAAAGTTATTAACCAAAATAAAATCGGATTTTTCATATCTCGTTTTGCCATATCATCTCCCAAAAGTGCGGGAAAAACCAGGCAAAGCATACAAAAATCCAAACTCATTACGTGGATAAAACGATCGGTTTGCCACTGTCGAACAAAATCACTCCAGTTTCCTCCCTGTAAACCGTAAGATACCAAAACTATCGCTCCGACACTCAATGCGATACCAGTTATCCGAGAATCCAATACTTTGAGAAAAGCGTTCTTTTTACCAACAAAATCGGGATTTGGTTCCCGTAAAGCTAAGTAAGGCAATAAAGCAAAAGCACCTACACCAAAAGAAAAAGTTGTAAATATCCAAGCCGGTATTTTTTGTCCTTTGCCATCAATCAATACCATGCAACTGTAAATCAAAGGAAACACACCCATTAA